>CAZXRO010000038.1:0-14568 GCA_964642435.1 uncultured Ignavibacteriales bacterium | reverse complement strand
ACACAGCGAATCCGTCATTGCCAACATCGACCGTGTAGACCCGGTAGCCGTTGGTCATACCCCTGATCAGACGGTAGTCATTCACATCATACCGCAAGAACAGCTTGATCTCCTGCCCGGCCAGAATGGCAGTGCCTCCACCGGCTCCGATATACAACGCCTCAGCGTTGATGCTGTCCACAGTGATACTCGGCACCCCGCGTCCACTATCTGCGCTGACCGAGGCCACCATGCAGCACAACGCCAATACCGCCAGGAACGCAACCTTCGAGACCGTCTTTGTCTTCATACTGCCCCTTTCACGTGCTTCTCCTTGCGAAGCACCGACTAACCACAGATTAAAGCATTGCATTAATGCACTACAGTAACTCACTGTCTATCAATAGATACGAAAACTCGTAGACTCCATCAACACAGTCATGTTATCATCGCACGACCGATCACCCGCACTAATCGCACGGTAGTGGTGCCGGCCCGCCAAGAAACAGAAAATCGACCATGTAGGTCATATCCGCGATATTAACTGCCGCGTCATCATTCACATCGCCGTGGGCAAGAAGACACGGTTCGGGTCCACCCGAGAATAGATAGGCAACAAGGTATGTCATATCAGAGATGCCAACCGCGCCGTCGCAGTTCATATCACCACGAAGGGTGCAGTCGATAATGCCCTCATTGAGCAACACGGTGACCGAATCGGCCCCCAACCCATTGGCAATCGCCAGGTCCATATCACCATCCCCGTCGAAATCAGCCGCGACGATAGCCTGCGGATTGCCGCCGGCATCCCAGGACTCTGCCGCATCCAGAGAACCTGTGCCATCGTTCAGACATAGGGTCGCCCACTGGCTGTCACTCCCGCAAACTGCGTCCAGATCGCCATCGCCATCGAGGTCAACAGTGGCAATGCAATTGGCCGCCATGTGACCAAGATAATCCAGTTGGACATTACTGAATACGCCACCGGTCTGGTTCTCAAGCAGCGACATGTAGCCCATGTATTCGCCGCTCTCGTGACTTCCCCAGATGTCAATAAACCCGTCACTGTTAGCATCGCCGAGAGCCACCCCCAACGGGTTGTTGTACGTCTGATATGTCTGCGGACTACCGAGCACTCCGCTGCCATCATTGAAGAGTACCACGGCGTGGTACTCATCGAAGTACGTAGTGACCACATCCATGTCACCGTCGTTATCAACATCGCCGACCTCGACTTCCTCGAGCCAACCTCCTCCCGTATAGAGTGCGGGATCGCCGAAACTGCCGTCGCCGTAGCCGGGAATGACCATCACACTGCTTTCCATCTGGCAGACAACCACCGCGTCCAGATCCCCATCATTGTCCATGTCCGCCAGCTTCATATCGCTCACGCCGATTCCCGCCAGAGCCGGGTGGGTCGTGTACGCTGCGAACGTGCCATCGCCGTTGTTCAGCGAGATGATGAGCTGCTGGAAGTACTCGCTCGTCTCCATTATGCCCACTATATCAACATCACCGTCATTATCGATATCACCGGTGGCAACTGCAAACGGCCAGGTACCGGGATCAATCGTGTCCCCATGCACGAACACACCACTCTGGTTCTCCAGCACATAGATGCCACTCCGGGCGCACACTACCAGGTCCGGATCACTATCCATGTCGAGGTCCGCCGCACAGATCCGGCGCGGCCCCTCGTCAATCGCCAGTTGCTGGCGTTCGCTGAACACCAATGGTGCGAAAGCGGTCGCTGCCGTGAAGCTGAAGCTGTACCCGCCAAGCGGCAAGGCATCGGTCGAGAGAATCCCTGTTGTCAGTGTGACCGTAACCAGTTCGCCGTATCGGAAACTACTCACCGGATCGAGTGTCAGCGTACGAGTCCCCGCATCCCAGGTCAACGCCGCCTCCATGAGCCCCTGTTCGGATCCACGAACACGAACCGTCTGCGGAGTCAGGGTGGCCGTATCAAGAACCGTGTTGAACACGACAGCAATCGACTCATCGTGCGCCACATCCGCAGCGTTGGCACCGGGTGTTGTCGCCACCACTTCCGGTGTCACCGGATCGGCATTCCACCCGGACAGCCGCGCCATCATCCACCACCACGCCTTCCCTTTGCGGTAGCAGTTAAAGCAATGTGAGTGCGCACACCCGCAACTCGGACAGTCGGCGGTATCGCACCAGTCGTAGCACCAGTTGCAGGCATCCGTTTCATCAGGATAGTAATTGCCCGCGGGATCCCAGCTCTCGATATCCGCAAAATCGAACAGCACCTTACCATTGGCGGTGCAGTAGTCGCGAATCTGGTTGTTGCGCTGATAGAGGTTTCCGTCAACTCCGGTGCCGTCCAGGTGCCCCGTCATGTAGATAAATGTCACGCTCGGATAGTCGCTCTCCAGCTCGGCCATCTTGTTCAGATAGACATTGATTCCAGATTCCGTGTTGTCCGAACATCCCCCGCACCAGGAGAGCATCACCATGTTGCAGTTCGGGTGCCCGTCAAGATAGCTACGCACGCCCGGTGCCCACGAGGTATCCCCGTTGTGCCCCAGGTCATCCCCCACCTCATAGAAATACGGAGGATCGTACAGCGCATTCTCGGCCTGCACCTCGGCAATGCCGGTCATTATCTGAGAACCGTGCGAAGTGTGCCCGTAGTAGATGTGAAACGCAGTCGAAATGTAGCTAACAAACGTATCGGGTATGTTCTCGAACTCATCCGCCGAGGTGTGATCGACTGTCAGCGACTGCGACTGAACTGTGACCGGCAACACAAACAGCCCTGCGAGGATTAACACAGCAAGGGAACGGACTGCACCATAAGACCGCATGGAGTATCTCCCGTTTGAGATTCTTCGCAATTGATTCTTAATGCCCGCGATTTCAGAGTGACCGGTGAACCAGTGACTTGCTGTATGTACAATAGAGAACTCGGGCCCTTTTGTCAACGATTAGGCTGAGCCAGGAACACTGAGGTCGATTGGGCTGCCGTCCATCGCGCTGGCCGCAAACACCTCGCCCCCCGGCCGATCAGCCGGAGGGCGAAGAATGTTAGACAGTTGTTAGCTTCGTGCGTCTGGCAGCGCCCTTACGGACACGCCACTGGCGCCTGACCTGCGTTGAACAGATAGTTCGTCAGATCGGTCAGATCAGACACGTTAAGCGTACCGTCACCGTTCCAATCACCCTCGCTCGGACAGCCGGGCGGCAATCCCGTCGGGGTCCCAAACAGGTGTTGCACCAGGTAAGTCATATCCTGGATATTGATCAACTGATCTGGATCGTTGTCCATATTGCCTCGAACCCCCTCGCAACAGCAGGCGTCGCCGATACCGTCGCCATCGAGATCCGCCTGGTCCTCGTTGACAACATCAGGGCAGTTATCGCAGGCGTCGCCCATCGTATCATCATCGCTGTTGAGCTGGTCGACATTCTGAACACCGGGACAGTTGTCACACAAATCGCCCAGTCCGTCACCATCGGCATCTGCCTGATCAGGGTTGTACACACCGGGACAGTTGTCCTCCGATGTCGGCACGCCATCACCGTCAGGATCAGGATTGGCCTCGCACTCGAACAGCGTAATGTGGAAATCATCCAGCCCTGCCTCGACCACCGAGCCGGAACCGAGATCCGAGGCGTCGAATCGCATCTTCATGAAACTCGTCGGCAGTATCACATCGTTGACCGAGAACGAGTACTCAAACCAGCCCCCGTTGGCCTGGATCGACGGTCCCACTGTCTCTACCAGCGTCCAGGTGACGCCGTTGTCGTTGGAAATGTAAACCTTGAACTCGTCGTTGTTCGGATCAGCCCCGTAGCTGTTTGAGTACCAGCGGGCATAGTGCACCACCGCGTTGGCAGCGCCGGCCAGGTCAAACGTCGGCGAGTACAGCCGCGTCGTCCCACCGTCGACATCCGAGTCACCATCGGTGTTACCCGTCAGATAACATGAGCCCGAACCGTCAAAATCGGAGGCCGGATCACCACGATCACCTCCGCCAACCGGCACGCCGCGCTCCCAGTGTCCAGCACTGGCATCACCATCGACAGTCCACCCTTGGTCAGTCTCGAAATTATCCTCAAAAGTCACGTCGATCGAGGAGGCAACAGTCACGGTATGCGGATTCGATGGATCTGGGTCGTAGATCACACCAGTCTCGGCCTCCTCCACACTGACGTAGTACTCAAGCTCATCGCCACACGTCACCAGCGGCAAAGTCGCCTGGTACTGACCAACCTGAATCTCATTCATCGGTATCGACACAACCCCACCACCGTTGATCGAGTAGTGGAGCTGCCCCGTTCCGGGAAGCGCCAGGCCATCGCCGACTCCCGTGACGTTGACTTCGAAACTTGCCGGTTCATTCGGCTGAACATACTCCGGGAGCCCCACAGGATAATCGAAAGCAAGCGTGCGTACACCACGAACCGTGACAGTCGGATCACCGAACAACGTCAACTCATACGTGCACCACCGCATACAGCTCTCGTTGATGCGGTAAATATTATCTTCCTTTGAGTCGTGATTGGCCGCGCCAAGTTCCGCTTTGCCCTCAGAGGTGCTGAACACTGCATCCCAGAACTCGCGGTCAAACCGCTGCGAGGGTCCATCGGTGCTATAGTTGGATCCCCAGCCGTATCGAGCATTCATGATAACCGCAAAGGCCCCCGCGTCCGTCTTGATGTTCATGTATTCCGCCCAGCAGTCGGTGCCGTCAAAATGCCCGGCCAGGCAGGTCTGCGAGTAGACAAAGCAGTGATCCGTATTCGTCAGATCACTTATGACATGGTTGTCATACAGCTTCATCGCGTAATCCGGACTACCATGACCAAGGTGGTTGATCACGTGCAGGCCGGCGTTAATCCGGCTCGTCAGGTCTGAACGTGGCCAGGTATAGTCCTGTTCATACAGACCCTCAACCGAATACACGTCCGAGGGAATACCCACTGTCGTGTATCCGTCTGCCGAAGACCCGTCAACAATCTGGAGCATCATGTTCTTGGCGTACTCAGCAACACCACCAAAACCAAGGTGCTCGCCCACCATAAGGACGTTCTCCAGATAGTCACCGCTGCTCGTTATGTACTGAATGGTCTTGTTGACAAATCGATCCACCTCGGTCGTGCTTCCGGCACAGGCACGGCCTACCCATACCTCAGCCATCAAATCGACATCGCCGCCACCTTCGCCGTCGGTCGGCTCGCCCCAGTAACTGTCACCATCATAGTTGTATGTCCCGTCGAGACAGGCGAAATACAGGTCGGTCGGCATCGCCGTCTCGATCTCGGCGCCACTGCCATCCCACGATGCGACATACAGGTTTTTGGCTGGAATGATATCATCATCTGCGCCGATGATAACATACTGGATACCGTCGGCCAAATAACGGTCACGAATATAGTCTCTGATATCGTCCGGGTTGGTGGACCCCACATCATCCGTCGTGTGGATCTCGGTCAGAATACCGGTCGTATCGTGAAAATCCTTCAGCGGCTGGAACGATGCCGCCAGCGACGGTGTCGTGATAATCAGCATATCATACGCCCGGAACGTCGACTGCCCCATCTGCCGGTAAGCAACAGCCATCTCGGGATTGTCAACCTTGTACTCAAGCTGAGCCTCATCGGCGGACATCCCGCGAAGTGACTCGGCTACATCGCCCACCTCCGATGTTGTCACCCGCACGGTCAAGTGATCGAAATAGCTGAGCTGGCCCGTCGAGGGCACGTATTCCACTGGCTGCAGCTTGAGAACCAGTACCTGATAGCCGCGAAAAACCTGCGTGCCGACTGTCTGGGAGCGACTGGCCGGGAAACCTGCCGAGGAACCATAGATTGCAAAATCCGGCTCCGGTGGGGTAATGCTGGCAGGTGGCTCGGACAGCTTGTACGGCTTGTCAACCGGGATGATGTAGAATCCATCTCCCAGCACTCGCGCTTCACCGGCGATAATCTCCACATCCTCCACAATAGCGCCAGGAGGCAGCAAAATGTGGGCGCCACGCGATGGAAGCGACGGGTGCCCAATGTTGCCCCCCGATGGGGCGCCTTCCATCGTTATGATATCAAACGTCTCCCCCTCAACAGTCGCCTGGGATATCTCGGGGCGGTCGAAACGATAATCGACCACGACCTCTCCTCCCAGCGCCACCGCTGAAAATACGATCAGAGCAAATCCGACCAGCAGAAGCTGCCGGAGAACCTGAGACAGGCATTGGCTTTGGTGCATCTGAAACTCTCCTTGGACTGAAGCAGAGATGGAAACTCGCTTAGCGACCACAAGACGTGTCTTTCCCTTGGAACTTGTGGGAGTGGATAGAACAAATGTGACTTGCGACCCATTGAGCGGCAACCGTTAGTGTTTGATCTCTGCAGGCTGTATTGACTTGTACCACCATATCATAGCCCTCTTTCGCTGATTTTCCAACCAAAAAGACAGATGAATCTGTCCATGCCAATTGCGGGAACCACAAAATCATCGGCACCGTTACCATAAAACAAGACCTCATCAGTCCATAACAGTCATTCAGAAGGCCGACAGGAAAACATGCCATGGAAGGACTCTCTCAACCAGCAAAACACCGCTTCAGCAGACTGAATGAAATTCTGCTGGTAGCCGCCTTGGTACTAACCACCGGCCCGTCGGTATGGTCCCACGTCGTTCTCGATGAGCCTTCCGGAGGACAGCAATTCGTTGTCGGCGATACAGTTATCATCCATTGGCACGACATGATCCCCCACGACAAGCTCAACTACGACCTGCATTACTCAACCAACGGGTTCGATGGCCCCTGGATACCGATCGCCCTCGACTTACCAGTGGCCGGACAATACATCTATGAGGAAAGGGAATATACTTGGGTCCTGCCCGATGTAACCACAGTCAACGCTATCGTTCGTGTTACACAGGACAATGAAACGGTCGATTACTACGGCTACTCTGACAGCACCTTCTCCATTGTCCCCACGGACTTCGCCTGTTGCCTACAAAGCCGAGGTAATGTCGACGGTGATAGTCAGGATAGAATCGCAATTACCGACATCACCTTCCTGACCTCGTACTTGTTCGGCAACGGCCCCCAGCCGGCTTGCTCGTACGAAGCTGATATTGACCGCTCTGGCTCTACCAACGTCGTCGATCTCACCTTCCTTACAAGCTACCTCTTCAGCGACGGCCCCGCGCCACCCGATTGCTGGTAAGCATCAGCACAACAACCAGTTACTGACAACAACCCGGTGCCAGAAACATGGCCCCCTCTGAACCTGACTTCATTCCCAGATACATAGGGAATTACTCGGTATCTGCCGATATAGAAAGTGATGACCGGTGCGTCGGGAAAACCGGGCTGGTATTACTTTCCCGATTGACCACTGACTTCGGATCATGGCCATCATAGCGACGGAAAGCAAAAACGTGTCCCTTTCGGCTCGAAAACAAATCCAGATCCTTTTCTTCATCCTGGCCGCCGTCGGCCTCGGTGTCCTGGCAACCATTACTGTCAACCACACCAAATCGCAGCTCTATGCCGGACTGCGACGTCAGGCCATAAGCGTCACGACGATACTCGCTAAGACCATTGAGCACGGTCTTGAATTCCACAATGAAAGCTACGTCCACGAGGCCGCCGCTGGCGCCTTCAGCGACTCCCTGCTGATTGCTGTCTGTGTCTGTGACGAACTCGGTAACGAAGTCTATTCGCACTCCCGGTATCACTTGCCCACCAGCCTCAAGGAGTTCTGCGCCTACTCCGACACCCTCACCACCGAGCATATCGGCGGGCTCATTGTGGTCTCCAAGGGCATTCTCGCCAACGGAAAGCCTGTAGCGCAGCTATGGACAGCTCTCTCAACCGACAAAGTCGAGGCACAGGTCCGCTCAATCATTATCCTCACCGGCATGAGCACCTTGTTTCTCCTGATTCTCGCTCCCATCGCGGGAGGGTACATCGCCAACCGAATCCTCACCCCGATCAAATCCTTTGAGAAAGCAGCCCAGCGCCTCGCCAATGGCGATCTGGAGGCGCCGATCGACACCATAAATCTCCATCGCGATTTCCTGCCACTCGGCGAGGCCTTCAATCGCATGCTGGAGTCCCTGGGTGCCGCCTTCTCCGAACTGCACGCAACCCGCAGCAATCTTGAGGCCAGCGTCTGTGAACGCACCGTCGAACTCGAACGAGAAATCGCCGAACGCAAGCGCTCCGAGGCCGAGCGCATGGAACGACTCAGACGTATCCAGCGCCACCAGTCCGCACTGGTCAAGCTGT
This sequence comes from uncultured Ignavibacteriales bacterium, assembly GCA_964642435.1. Taxonomy (GTDB): domain Bacteria; phylum Zixibacteria; class MSB-5A5; order GN15; family FEB-12; genus WJKG01. Next base: position 6,319 of record CAZXRO010000038.1, on the reverse strand, counting down.
TCGTCAGCAAAGTCGTGACCGAGGGCGATCTCGAACGAGCTGGACGACTGATTACCGAGGCATCCGCCGAAGCCCTCAATGTGGAACGGGTAAGCATCTGGCTCCTGAATGACAGCGCTTCCGAACTGAAGTGCCTTGACCTGTTCGAAATGAACAGCTCAACGCATTCCACCTCAATCATCCTGCGAACCCGGGACTATCCTCGCTATTTCCAGGCCCTGTGCACCGACCGGATCATCGATGCCGCCGACGCCATGACCGACCCGCGGACCTCGGAATTCTCCGAGACATATCTCAGCCCGGCAGGCATTTCATCGCTGCTCGATGCACCCGTGCGCGCCTCCGGCGATGTCATCGGAGTGGTCTGCTTTGAACATGTCGGCCCGTCGCGCTCATGGTGGTCCGATGAAATCTCGTTTGTCAGCGCCATCGCAGACCAAGTCTCACAATTGATTATGCACGCCGAGCGCACCAAAGCTGAGATGGCTATCCGCGAAAGCGAAGCCAAATACCGAACTCTCTTCGACACCGCTTACGACGCCATCTTCCTGATGAAAGGCGATTCCTTCATCGACTGCAACTGGCAGACACTCCAGATGTTCAAATGCACCCGCAAAGATATCCTGGAGCACTCCCCCGACCGCTTCTCACCACCGTTGCAACCCGATGGCCGGCCGTCACGCGAGAAGTCCCTGGAGAAAATCAATGCTGCCCTGGCCGGTGACGCCCAGTTCTTTGAATGGACCCATCGGAGATTCGATGGCACTAACTTCCCGGCCGAGGTCAGTCTAAACCGAATGGAACTCGACGGAGAGATGCTCCTGCTCGCCATTGTCAGAGATGTCGCCGAGCGCAAGAAAGCCGAAGAAAGACAACGGCAACTGCAGGAAAAACTGGAGCGGTCACAACGCATGGAATCCCTCGGTGTTCTCGCCGGTGGCGTAGCCCACGACCTGAACAACATGCTCGGACCATTGGTCGGCTACCCCGAACTCATCTCCATGAAGCTCCCCGAGGACAGCCCCATTCGCAAACAGGTCGACCGCATTGGCCGCTCCGCCAAAGATGCTGCCGATGTCATCCAGGACCTGCTCACCATGGCCCGACGTGGACGGTATAGCATGACCCCGACCAATATGAACAATGTCATCCGCTCCTACGTCGACTCACCCGCCTTCGAACAAATGACCGCCGCCCACGCCGAGATCAAAGTACACTGCCGACTCGATGAAAATATCGGGGCCATCTCCGGCTCTGCCCCCCACCTGGCCAAGGTAATCATGAACCTGGTGGTCAATGCCTGCGATGCCATGCCCGATGGAGGCAACCTGACCATCCAAACCGGACAACGCTACCTCGAATCACTTGAGAGCGGACACTCGCGAATACCAGCCGGCAACTATGTTATCACCAAAGTCAGCGACACCGGCGCCGGCATCGCCAAAGAGGACCTGGATAAGATATTCGAACCGTACTACTCCAAAAAGAAAATGGGCCGCTCCGGCAGCGGCCTGGGCCTGGCTGTCGTCTACGGTATCGTGAAAGACCACAACGGCTACTACGATGTCTTCTCCACCATCGGCGAAAGCACTACCTTCGTCTTGTATTTCCCGGTCACCACAGATGTCATCGACACACCTGCGCACGACGACACCGACCCCGGTGGCAATGAGTCCATTCTTGTCGTCGATGATATGGAAGAACAGCGGGATATCGCCAAGGCCCTCATCGGCAGCTACGGCTACAACGTCGTCACCGCATCTTCCGGCGAGGAAGCAGTCGAGATCATCAAGTCGCGGCCCATCGACCTCATCGTGCTGGACATGATCCTCGGCAACAGTATCGACGGACTGGAAACATATAAAAGGATTCTCGCCCATCGGCCCAATCAGAAAGCACTCATCGTCAGCGGCTTCTCGGCCACCGAGCGCGTAAATGAAACACTGGAACTGGGAGCCGGCCGCTATATCCGCAAACCCTACAACCGAGAGACAATCGGCCGCGCCATCCGCGCCGAACTCGACCGCCCGTATCAGAAGTCACCACAAACGGTTAGCTGACTCGCGCCCCTGTCAACACCACCAGACACTTGCCGGATCACATAAGTCACAATAAACCAACAGATTACATCTGTTTCACCGAATCCTCACATGATCCCCACTTTCGGGAAACAATGCCTGCTGATCAATCGTTCTGAACATGTGAAACAGGTTGCGAGACGTCCACTAGCCGCCAAGACATTTGCCAGGAAGCCGAACCGCGTCTGTTTTAACTTGATATAACAATAAATGGACTTATCTTGTCCATAGATGGCTACCATGGTAGCAAAGATTTCCGATCTATTGACATTGGACAGTCTGTCGGGAGGCAAAATGAAAAAGGAAGTTACTCGAAATCGGTGGTCCCGCTTCTGCAAGCAGTTCAGCGCTACCAACCAGTTCCGGCGGATGACGCTCTCTGTGGGGCATGGCAAAGGCCGGGCAACAATCACCAGTGAGCAGCGCCCCTTCATGGGGGTCATGATACAGAAGAAGAACCGCAAGATCGACAAAATCCAGTTCTTCGCCGGGCGCCAGGCCCCCGATGCCGTCACCGAACCGGTATTTGAGATCAACCAGCCAAGCCGTTTCATCATCGAGCGAAACCCGGATGGTCTGGATACTCGATTGATGGTCGAAGCCAATGATGGCTCCAAGGCAGAACTGGAACTCAGCGGTACCGGACGTGAAGAAGGCTACGAGTCCTTCGTCAGAGATGTCGCCTTCTCCATCTACAAACAACGAGGACAACACGGCGCTGATCTCGATGATTGGCTGACCGCAGAGAGAATCGTTCAAGACTCAAGCACCATGTTTACGCGGTAAGTTCCAGATTCTCAATACTTGGCACAAATCAGTGCCATCAAATTCTTGCCTGTGGCCGTAGAACCTTGCGAAGATTACATGATTGTTTCGCACCACAAGAGTTAGCCGGTTGCCTGACAGGTCATCGAAAGGTGATCTGGGCGGTGATCAGGTAACCGGTAACCAGAGCGGGAGTCGACTATTTCGGCTCCCGCTCTTTCACTTTGAAACAACTGAAACACCACCGTTCCCCTCTGAAACACGACTGTCCCTCTCGAATTACCCCGGCTTCCGCCTCAAACTCCATAATCACGCTGATATCAACTCTTCACACGATTTCTACATTTTTCTTACAGGTTGGCAATCAGCTTGCTTTATAGAGAGCAACCGTCGCAATGAGCAAGGGATTGCCGGGGGGAAAACGGAAGAAAAAAGGGGCGTCGAGTGGGGGCGCCTTGAAATGGCTGCGGCAGGCTCCCGAGGCCGAGAGACTGCCGGCACAACAGGAGCTTAGGGAATTCAAGACTCATCTAAGCTTACAGCCGCGAACAGCCCGAGTCTATGGCCGGCATAGATCGGGCTGTTTTCATTGCTATTGCACAGACTCGGGAATACACATGGACTCATCAGCGATAACCGCGTCAGCCAAACAAAACAACTCGCGCCTGCGTCATCCTACGATCGACGAAACAACAAACCGATACAGATTGACAAAACTCGAACATTTTGTATATTTTCACCGTAGAGTAGGGTTGTGGGAGTCCGGCCCTCACTGGTCCCTGATGCGCCGGGTATCCCGCCAACAACGAGAGCGCGTCCACCAACGTACTTTCTCTTACTGTCCATCGCAGTTTCTGCACATAGACTACCGATAGTGGTCATATAGCTATGTAAATTATGAGTTAACATAACCCGCAATTGTTCCTTGCCCAAGAGGAGAGAGTCCATGAAACCCCACAGCTACTTGCTTGCATTTGCCCTGGCGCTGGTCGCCCTGCTCGCTGTCGCCGTTGTGGCGGAAAAGTCACCCGTGGAGAAGGTTACCACCTTCAACGTCGTGACGCCCGCAACCAACGTCAAACAGCTCGATGTCAGCGGCGTTTCCGTCAACAAAATGAATGTCACCCGACAGACCGCCTCAACACAGAGCCAGTCGGTTGACCCCTACACACCTGAACGCCCAACCGTGCTGGTCGACCCCATTCCGCTTCAGGCCGGCGATGATATCGCCTCGGCCACCCCGATCACCAGCATGCCCTTCCTGGGCACCGGGACCACGGTCGGCTATACTGACGACTACGAGGAAGACTGCGCCAACTTCGACGCCCCCACTCCGGATGTCGTCTATTCTTACACCCCGACCCAGGATGAACTGCTGACAGTTGACCTGTGCAACTCCAGCTTCTTCACCAACTCCTGGATCTACGAAAACGACACCAACACCATCGTCGCCTGTCAGCGCTTTAGCAATACCTGCGATGAGCCCAATGTCTACTTCCACCAGATTCCCATCTACGCAGGAAATACCTACTACATTGTCATCGATGGCGACAAAATCCTTACAACCGAGGGCGAATACGAAATCAGCTGCACTGTCATCGAACCGCCCGAACCGTTCGATCCCCACGATGAGCATCCGACTATGGCCGAAGGCGCCTCCGGCTACTTCACCATCGGATATCAGACCGAGGAAATCGATGAACAGTTCAATGTCGATTCCGTCGTTATCTGGTTTGGATCTATAGATGATGGCACCACCTTCATGAGCCCCATCTACTATACCCTCGATGATATCGCCCGCGACCCGGCAATCGATTACTGGGGTGACGACTCAATCTTCTATGGAACCATGGTCCCCGGCCCGAATGACGCCTCCGGCGCTCCCCTGTACGTAATGGAAGTTCTGACCCCGGGCTTCAGCTATGGCTACAGCCTGACTTACTGGGACTTCTCCTCGTACGGCTGGTCCAATATGCTCCACAATGATATTGCTGCTCATAACGGTGCACTCCCCTGGGAGTACGGCATGATGTCCTTCATCGCCAGCACCACCTACACGACTCCGGCCATGACCGCCGGACCGCACATCTCGTATCAGACGACCGAAGAAGGTCAAGGCACCATTAGCTGGCTCATTGGCGATGACGAGAACCCTATCAATGGTTGCGCCACAACCGCGGCCGATATCGACGCCGCCACCAACTTCGCCTTTGCCGTCTACGACTGGCTGGATACCGATGACAACACATGGAAAGTCATCGTCCGCCAGGAACTCTTCGGCGTATGGGATGAGGGCAGCAGCGCCGTCGCCACGATCGCCTATGGCTCCGCCCTGGAACACCTGCAGTACCCGCGCGTGGCCAGCTATGACCGCAACATCATTGTCGCTGCTGAACTCCATGACGAGAACGCCGGCGAAGACCGTGACATCATTGTCCTGCGCACCGATGACGGCAATGTCACCAATCTGGCGCCTGTCACCGTGATCGCCTCGACTGACTCCGAGCGCTACCCCGATGTCGAGCACATCGGCGGCACCAATTTCGTCCTGTCGTTCCACCGCAATGACTCGCTGTTCTTGTCCACCACCGAAGACGGCGGCGCCACCTGGAGCCCCGAGATTCATATCAGTGGTGATGACTATGTCGTAGCCGACTACCACGGCAGTGACATTGCCGATGGTGGCCGCAAGGTCATCTGGCAGTACAATCCTGATCCCCTCAACAGCGACTCCATCCTGATCCACTTCGCCGAGACCGGCGTGGTGGCTGACTCCGATGGTGACGGTGTTGCCGATGATATCGATAACTGCCCGGACGTCCCCAATCCCGATCAGCTCGACGCCGACGGTGACGGTATCGGCGACGCCTGCGATGAGTGCACTGACACCGACGGCGACGGCTTCGGTGATCCCGGCTATGCCGCTAACACCTGCCCCGATGACAACTGCCCGGACATCGCCAATCCCGATCAGGCCGATGCCGATGCTGACGGAATAGGAGACGTCTGCGACGACTGTACCGACACCGACGGTGATGGCTACGGTGATCCCGGCTATGCCGCCAACACCTGCGCCGAGGACAATTGTCCCGATGTCGCCAATCCCGATCAGGCAGACACCGACAGCGATGGTATCGGCGATGCCTGCTGCTGCGAAGGAATCCGCGGCAACTTCGACGGCGATCCCTCCGATGTTGTCAATATTCAGGACCTGACCGCCTTGGTCGACTACCTGTTCGCCCAGCCGCCCGGTCCGCCTTCGGGCTGCCCGAACGAGGACAATATCGACGGTGAGGGCGCGGTCAACGTACAGGATCTGACCTACCTGGTCGACTACCTGTTCGCTCAGCCGCCTGGCCCCGCCCCGGTTGATTGCCCGTAAGGACCTGAAGATCCAGATACTGGGATAACCCAGTTCAAGGAGCACATTGTGGCACCGCCTGCAGCAACGCTGTAGGCGGTGCTTTCAGTTTGAC
>CAZXRO010000037.1:3985-14590 GCA_964642435.1 uncultured Ignavibacteriales bacterium | reverse complement strand
GGCGCTTACTTCAAACGGATTGGCAAGTTCGAGCAAGCCGACAAGGGAACCCTGTTCCTCGATGAAATCGGCGACATGTCCCTGCTCACCCAATCCAAACTCCTGCGCGCCCTCCAGGAAAAACGTTTCGAACGAGTCGGTGGCAATGAATCCCAGACCGTCGATGTACGCATTATCGCCGCCACCAACAAGTCGCTCGTACAGTGCATGAAAGAGGGATCCTTCCGCGTCGATCTGTTCTATCGCCTGAAAGTATTCTCTATCTATATCCCGCCTCTCCGCGAACGACGGACCGATATCCCTATTCTCGTCGATCACTTTGCCCGAAAGTTCGCCCCGCAGATGGGCCACAATGTCAAGCGCGTCTCCAGGAAGGCCATGCAGGTCCTCTCAAAGTACAACTGGCCCGGCAATGTCCGCGAACTCGAGAACAACGTCCACACCGCCCTGGTCGTCACCAAGAGCGATGAGCTACAGCCCGAGGATTTCCCAATCTTCAATGAGGGCAATGGCAAGCTGGAGGTCGATCTCGGCATGCTCAAGGACGACTACACCGAGGCCTTCCGCAAAATCGTCGATCCCGCCATGCCCCGGCTCATAGCCAATTCTCCCGGACAAATCTACCAGTTGCTCCAGACCGCCTTCGAACAGGCTGTCATCTCCGCCTGCCTCAAGCAGTTCGATGGCAACCAGGTCAAAACGTCCGAGACCCTCGGCATCTCGCGCAACACCCTCCGCGACCGAATCTCACGCTACGGTATCTACTAACCAGCAGCCCGCTTTCACTCATTCTTACTGTTCTCATAATGTGATTGGCGCAATCCCACTCCGTTGCGTATACTGCCGACATGCGTTTGTGCCACCTCGCCGATACTCACCTCGGAGCAGGGGAGAACCACCCCAGGAAAGCCCCCGATGGCCTCACTGAGCGACAGCACGACATAATCCGCACCTTCACAGAGGCCATCGACAAGATCATCGATCTCCGACCCGATCTGTGTATCCACGCCGGGGACCTCTTCCACACCGTCCGCCCGACCAACCGCATTATGGCCATCGCTGCCGAACAACTCCACCGCCTGGCCGAGATCGCCCGAATTCCCACCCTGATTATCACCGGCAATCACGATGCCCCCAAGCAGTCCGGCCATGGACCCGCCCTCGATGTCTTCCGCACCATCGACAACCTCGCTGTGGTGGCAGGCTCGCGCATGGAGATGCTCGAAATCGCCGGCGTCATGATAACCGCCCTCCCGCATTGCCTGACCACTGAGATTCAGAAAACAGAACTTGCCCGCTGTCACCCCGATCCCAATGCCCCCTACAACGTCCTCGTCATGCATGGTGTCGCCGCCGGGATGGAGGAGTTCTCAATGGTCGAACTGGGTGAACAGGAACTGCCCCTGGACGTGATGGAAGGCTACGACTACGTTGCCCTCGGCCATTTCCACAATTTTCGACAGGTTGCCGACCGGGCCTGGTACGCCGGTTCCACCGAACGTCTCTCGCAGAGCGAGCGCGAGGCCGACAAAGGATTCGCCGAGATAGATCTGGACAATTTCCATGTCGCCTTTCACAAGGTCGCCAGCCGCGTCATGGTTGATATCCCCGCTCTCGATGCCACCGGTATGCGCGGTGATGAGGTCGTCAAGATGGTCAGGGAGCAAGTAAGACGGGTTGGGGGAGAGGACAAGATCATTCGCGTGCGCCTCACCAATGTCAGCGAGGAAGCCCGCAAGACCATCCCTGCCCAGGAACTGCAGCAGATCAGGCAGCAAAGCTATGCGCTCGATGTACAGTTCCAGCGCCCCGAAAGAAAACCCGATCAGGCCACCAGCCTCGGACGCTCAGGAATCGGCCGGCTCGACAAGGCCTTCCTCGATTTCCTCACTGAACAGCCCCTCGATGGTTTCGATATCGACCGCCTCAAATCCTCGGCGCTCGGCTACCTCACCGAGGATGATCAGTGACTGTAATCCATGAACGGTAACAACTCCAGCCCGTGCAGGATGACGATCACCACCGCCACCGGTGTCACGTACTTCACCAGGAACACAAACCCGCGGTAGAGCGCACCGCGACTACCAAACTCCTCTGCTCGTTCCTTGTCCCTGAACACCCACGCTGTGAACAGGCAGGTCAGCAACCCACCTATCGGCAGCATGTAGTTTGTCGTCAGCACATCGAAGAACTCGAAATACCCCCTGCCATCAGTGAACGGCACCGTCAAGGATGCAGTCGCACACAGCAGACCAACCACGTAGATCAACCCGCCCATAACCAGCGCCGCCACCGTGCGATTCCATCCCCGCTCATCCACAAAGTACGACACCACTACCTCCAGCAAGCTTATCGCTGAAGTCAACGCCGCAAATGTCAGAAGGATGAAAAACGGCACGGAAACCCAGGGCCCGATTTCTGCAAACAGCACCGGCAGCGTCTTAAAGATTAACCCCACACTTTGCTGCGGCTCCATGCCGAAGTGAAACACCAATGAGAAGATGGCAACTCCCGCCATCAGCGCAATGAATGTATCCAGAAAAGAAATCATGATGGCATCACGAACAAGCTTCGCCCCGCGCTCCATATATGACCCGTAGGTGATCATCGCACCCATCCCCAGCGACAGCGTGAAAAAGGCATGTCCCAATGCCGACAGAACCCCCTCGGCGGTCAGCTTGTGAAAATCCGGCCTGAACAAGAATGCCAGCGCCTGCATACCCCCCTGTGTGGAGAATAATCCATATAGCATCAGTCCAAACAAGATGCAGAACAACAGCGGCATGAGGATCTTCGACCACCGCTCAATGCCATGCTGAATACCACCTATAACAATCGCGATTGTCAACACCATGAATACCGTGTGCCACATGATGGAATCACCCGGACTAAGCACCAACTGTGTAAACTGATCCTGAATCTGCTCCGAAGATCCCGCGAATCCCGCCATCGCCTTGAAAACATAGGCCATGGCCCACCCGGCCACCACGCTATAGAAAGAAAGAATCAAAAACCCCGAGGCTACCCCCATCCAGCCCGCCGCCTGCCACGGGCTGCCCTTGTGATGAAGCTTCTGAAATGCCCCCACAGGATTCTCCTGCCCGCGACGGCCTATCATGAACTCGGCCAGCATCAGCGGCAGACCAACCACTACCACGCAGACCAGATAAACCAGCACAAAGGCACCGCCCCCGTAATCACCCGTGATATACGGGAATTTCCAGATATTGCCCAGTCCGATTGCCGACCCGGTGGCGGCCAGTATGAAACCCAGACGACTGCCCCAATGCTGGCGCAGCTTGCCAACGGATGACGCCGTACTGTTGCCTTCTGCCATGCGATACTACTCCTTGGATTTGCCCCCATTATCGCCGGCTTCAACCTCTGCTGTCAACTACTATAACCGGCGGGGTTTTGTAGTTGATTCTCCTTCGAAACTCGAATACGTTGCAACCGTAGTATTCGAATATCCTACACATGGAATGAGGAAAGATACCATGAAGAAGAATCTCGTTGCCCTTGTCGCACTTGTGTGCCTCCTGGCAACCATAGCCCCTCAGGTCCAGGCCCAGTCCGCCAACGTCGGCACTGTCTTTGGAACCCTCTGGTCCGCCCGGCCCATCGGCGCCCAAGCCGGGGCACTCGGTTTCAATGTCGGTATTGCCGATGCCGTCAGTGCCTATGGTTCCTTCACCTACGGTCTTGGCCAACACTGGGACGGCCGCATAAAACTCGGCTTGATCGATGACGACAACATGGATCCCAAGTTTGCCTTCGGGGCCGACATCAAGAACACCTTCCTCGATGCCGGCGGTCCTAACAACTATCCGCTGGACCTCGCCGCCGGTGCCATTCTTGAGTACTTCGATGCCGGCAACCTGTCTGTTGTCCAGCTCGGTGGCACCATCCTCGGATCGCGCGATTTCGTCTTGGCCAACGGCCGATCACTGACCCCCTATGCCGAGATCGGGCTGCGGCTGGAACGCATCTCATGGGATTTCGGTGGACAGGACGGCTCTGACAGCGACTTGGAATTCGGCCTCAACATCGGCGTCAGGTATGAAATGACCCGTTACATCAGCCTCTTCGGCGAGTTGCAGATCGATGGTAACGATGGGCTCTTCCTCGGGCTGAATTACCTTGTACTGTAACCGGACAACCGCATGAGCTACCTCGATGCCCTCTTTCTCGGATGCCTGCAGGGTCTGACCGAGTTTCTGCCCGTCTCCTCATCGGGCCATCTGGTACTGGCCCAGGCTCTGCTCGGCGTGAAACAGCCAGGAGTTGCCTTCGAGGTGGCCCTGCATTTCGGGAGCTGGCTCGCGGTTGTCGCCTACTTCCATCGCACCGTCTGGCGAATGATCCGCTCCTTGTTTGATCGCAGCATGAAAGCCGATCGTGCAATGGTCGGACTCCTCCTGCTTGGCTCTGTCCCAGCCGGATTGGTCGGTCTCACGCTCAAGGACACTATAGAGGGAGCCTTTGCCAGTCCTGTCCTGACTGCCATCTTCCTGATCGTAACCGGCCTGCTGTTGCTGTCATCCCGCTTCATGATTAAGGGCAACTCCAACGTGAAGGTCGTCTCGGCTGTCATGATGGGCATCGGACAAGCTCTCGCTGTCCTGCCCGGAATCTCCCGCTCCGGATCAACTATTGTCTTCGGAATGGCTTCCCAGGTTGAACCGGCAAAGGCCGCCGAGTTCTCATTCCTGCTGTCTCTGCCCGCCATCGGCGGCGCCATGCTCCTCAATGCACGCGAATTCGCCTCGCTCGATGCCGTCACCGCCGGACCATACCTGGCCGGGATGGCGGCCTCCTTCGTCCTCTCGGTGCTGGCCGTCTTCACCGTCCTGGCCGTAATCCGCAAAGGGCGCTTCTCATGGTTCGCATACTATTGCTTTGCCGCCGGCGCCATTGCACTGTATCTTTTCACGTGATGCCAGGTGATATTCTCGTCATACGATTCAGCTCGCTGGGCGATATCATTCTCACCTCGCCCACCCTGCTCAACCTGAGGATTAACTACCCCTCCAGCCGAATATGCCTGTTGACCAAGCAAACCTTCGAACCGGTCGCAGCCTTACTACCCACACTGGACCGAATTGAAACCGTCCGCGGTGCTACCTCCTCGATCGACTACATCCGAAAACTCTTCAAGATCGATACCGGAAACTTCGAACTCGTCGTCGATCTGCAGGGAAAGCTCAACTCCTACCTCGCCCGCAAATTCATCTCCGCCAGGCAGACGGTCGTCTACCCGAAACGCCGGCTCGAACGCGCCGCCATGGTCCGAAGACGCAACAAAATCCTCCCGCATGACCACCCACACACTATTGATCTGTACAACGACGTTCTCACTCAACTCAACAAACCCATCTGGGCCACCAGGCCTATCATGCGAAGTCTCCCGCTGTCTCCCGCAATTCTGCGGCGGTTCCCCGATGGGGTCCGCATCGCCGTTATCGCTCCCGGTGCCAAACACCCGCCAAAACAATGGCCGGCACCGCGTTTCATGAAACTGGCACAACGCCTCTACCACGACCTCGAGTTCGCCGTTGCCTGGTGTACGCCCGCCGATCCCTCCGGCCACCCACTTCCACCCCCGGGCAAGCACGATATCCCCGGCGGCCACTTCGTTACCTTCGCCGGGCTGCCACTCTCAGAACTGTCGGCCCTCATCGGTCACGCTGCCGTCACCATCGCCAATGATTCCGGAATCGCTCACCTCAGCTCCGCCGTCGGAACGCCCACTGTCGCCCTGTTCGGCCCCACCCATCCGGCGCTCGGGTTCGCCCCCCGAGGACTGTTCGACCGCGTCGTCCAGGTCGAGGAGTACTGCCGACCCTGCTCCCTGCACGGCCGCACACCATGCTACCGCGACAAGCAGTACTGCTTCGAACGCATTACTACCGATATGGTCCTGCAGGCTGTAGAGGCTACTACCGCCTCTCGCACCAATGCCAGGCGCGCCGTCTTTCTTGACCGCGATGGTACCATCATGGTTGACAAGGACTACCTGCACGACCCCGAACAAGTCGAACTCATTCCCCAGGCAGCCGAGGCCATGAAGGCCCTCAAAGAAGCCGGGTTCGCTCTCGTTATCGTCTCCAATCAATCAGGCGTCGCCCGAGGATTGTTCACTGTCGATGATGTCGAGCGCGTCAACCGCCGCCTGCTAAGCCTGCTGCACGAGCGCGGAGTTGAGGTTGACGGCTTCTACTACTGTCCGTATCATAGTCATGGTACCGTAACAGAGTTTACCGCACATTCACCCCTGCGCAAGCCCGGACCGGGGATGCCCGAGCTGGCGGCAAGGGACTTGGCAATAGACCTCAGGCGATCATACGTCATTGGGGACAAAGTCGAGGATTTATGGCTGGGCCGCATCATCGGCGCCACACCACTGCTGGTCCGAACCGGCTATGGTCATCTGAGCGAAAAGCAGCTCAGGCTGTATAACCTTGACAAGAGCTTCGATGTGACCGATGACCTCATGGAAGCGGTCACGAGAATAGGGGAGATTGAGACAAATGATTACCGAAGCCAGACACTGGGAAAAGGCTGAAAACAACAAAGTTATCTGCCGGCTCTGTCCGGCAGAGTGCAAGCTGACCGAGGGCAAGACTGGAATCTGCAACGCCAGAACCAACCGCCGCGGTAAGCTCATCACCGACAACTACGGCGAAGCTGTCACTGTCGCCATTGATCCCATAGAGAAGAAACCACTCTACCATTTCTATCCCGGCTCCAAAATCCTCTCCACGGGCGCCAACGGATGCAATTTCGCCTGCGAAAACTGCCAGAACTGGCAAATTGCCCAGGAGAAAACCCACACCGACTACTACTCCCCGGAACAACTCGCCGAGTTGGCCCTGAAGCATGATTCGCTGGGCGTCGCTTTCACCTACACCGAACCGATGATGTGGTTCGAATACATCATGGATACCGCCCCGCTCCTGGCCGAAAAGGGCCTCAAGACAGTGCTCGTCTCCAACGGATACCTGAACCCGAAACCCCTCGAAGAACTCATCGGCCGAATGGATGCCATCAATGTCGACCTCAAGAGCATGCGCGAGGACTTCTACAAGAAAGTGTGCAAGGGAAAGCTGCAACCGGTGCTGGACAACATTCGCACCATTGGCCAAAGCAATGTCCACCTCGAGCTGACCACCCTGCTCATTCCCGAACTCAATGACTCCGAAGAGGAATTGCGGGAACTGGTTGATTTCGTCGCCGATATCGACCCCACAATACCCCTGCATTTCTCGGCCTTTCACCCGCAGTACAAGATGAGAGATCGACAGCGCACTTCCGAAGAAATCCTCCTTCAGGCCCGGCAAATCGCACGAGAAAAACTGGACTACGTCTTTCTGGGAAATGTCGCCCTGGACGGAATGTCGGACACCAACTGCCCCAATTGCGGCCATCTGCTCATTTCCCGCGACTGGTATCGCACGCGTCTGGTCGGCCTCGATGGTGACAAGTGCGAAAAATGCGGACACCGCACCGGGATCATCGGCTGCGCTCAGCAAGCCTGACACTCCCGGGCCAGGGGCGCCATTAGAGAATTGACCACGTTTGACCGATACCCTATACTACAAATGGAACGTCCCTTTTCACGGTCGATGAACAGTTTGTGCCGGATATCCGTTATGGGGGTAGATGTAGCACACCCTGGCACCGGCAACAGCGCCAACAGGCGATTTCTATGAGAGTATTCACCCGAGCCTCCCTCATATCCATCTTCTGCTGGATAACCCTGATCCTCCTGGGCACACCTGACGCCCACAGCCAGATATACTTTGGCAAGAACAAGGTCCAGTACACTTCCTTCGACTGGCAGGTCATGGAAACCGAGCATTTCCGTGTCTACTTCTATACCGAGGAAAAGGAAATCGCCCACATCGCCGGTCGCCTCGCCGAGGATGCCTACGCCATTCTGGCCCCAAGATACCGCCACGAAGTGCTGGAGAAAATCCCGCTGATCATATACTCTACACCCACTTACTTCTCTCAGACCAATGTCATCCCGGGCCTGCTGCCCGAATCGGTCGGAGGCTTCACCGAATTCATGAAGGGACGGGTCGTCGTCCCCTTCCATGGCTCCTATGAGGACTTCCGCCACGTCATCCAGCACGAACTCGTCCATGTCTTCATGCTCTCACGGCTCGAGGAAGCCATCACCCGCCATGGCCGCATGCGATGGACCATGCCACCCCTGTGGTTCGTGGAAGGAATCGCCGAGTTCTGGTCCAAGGACTTCGATTCCGACGCCGACATGTTTATCCGGGATATGGTTCTCAATGACCGCCTGCCATCCATCGATCAATTCTACCGGGTTCATGGAACCTACTTCATGTACAAGCTTGGCCACTCGGTCTGTAACTTCATAGACTCCGCCTACGGTCCCGACAAGCTCGCCCTCATCTTTGACAACTGGCACAAGGGACGGAACTTCAACGAGGTCGTCGAAATCACCCTCGGCGATGACCTCGCCGAACTCTCCCGCAAGTGGGTCTACTCGGTCAAGAAACGCTATTACCCGAATCTCGACGACCGCGGTTTCCCCGATATGGAATCCGAGCAGCTCACCCATGACGGCTTCTGTGTGCGCGGCGTCCCCATTACCTTCGATGACGGCGACGGGCCCGAGGACTGGATCGTCTTCAAGGCCAATCGCCTCGGATATACCGGCATTTACATGAAACGTGCCAATGGCTCCAACCATGACTGGAAGACACTCGTCAAGGGCGAACGCGATGCCAACTTCGAATCCCTCTATCTCATTCGCTCCGGTATCGACGCCACCAACTCCGGCCTCATCGCCTTCGCCTCCCGCGCTAAAGACCGCGATGTTGTCTATCTCTATGATCTCAATCTCGGCCGCATTACCCATCGCTTCGACTCCGACTCGCTTGTTACCATCCAGTCACCACGCCTGTCACCGGATTCACGCCAGGTCGTCTTCACCGGCATGACCAAAGCCGGTTACGCCGATCTCTACCTGCTGGACATCTCCACCGGCGACCTCGCCCGCCTGAACGATGACGTCTACTACGATGTCGATCCCTGCTTCACGCTCGACAGCCGGCGCATCGTCTTCTCCTCCGACCGTGGCCCCGAGGGTATCACCGGAGCCACCAACCTGTTCGAACTCGATCTCCAAACCCGTCAGATCACCCAACTCACGTTCGGGGATCACCTCGACTCGTCACCCGATGTCACCGAGCACGGCACCTATTTCACCAGCGACCGCGATGGCTCCTTCAACATACACCTCCTGGACGCCAACGGTGAACTGACCCGCCAGTCGACCTATGTCACCGGTGCCTTCGATCCCCGGTTGTCCGCCGATGGCTCCCGGCTCATCTACACCGGCTTTCAGAAGATGCGCTATCATATCTACCAGATGAAACTGCCAGAACAACCAGAACCCGTCGATCAGCAACCGAAGCTGCTTGCAACCGGTTGGAAACCCCGGCTCATCGAAGGTGACCACCGCGCCAGCACCATCAGCTATGACACCGACTACTCGCTGGATATCGCCCAATCCATGATCGGCTACGATCCCGTCTATGGCTCCATCGGCGGCCTGCAGATCGCCGTCTCGGACATGCTCGGCAATCAAGCCTACTACTTCCTGCTCACCAACACAGCCGGAGACAAGGACGAATTCCTGGAGTCGTTCAATCTCGGTGCCACCTACGTCAACCGCGAAAGCCGCCTCAATTGGGGACTCGGCGTGTTCCACCTGTACGATGAATACTACAATGACTTCGACAACTACTACTATGAACGCCAGGCAGGCGTGCTGTCGCTGCTCAGCTATCCCATATCCAAGTTCCACCGCGTCGACCTGACAACTCTCGCGCGCTACTCGAATCGCGATCGCTTCTTCGGCATCCAGCAGCGCGAGGCGTTCCTCATGTCTAACTACCTGAGCTGGGTCTACGATAACTCCATCTGGGACATCTCCGGCCCTATCGAGGGCCGCCGTTACAACTTCACCCTCGGTGTGACCTCCAATATCGGCAAACTGGAAAACTTCAACCGCATCCTCCTGGCCGATGTTCGCCACTATTTCCGGCTGGGGAAAGCTTCCGCCTTTGCCAACCGGCTCTTCGGCTACCATTCCTCCGGCACCGAACCACAGCGGATCTATTTCGGAGGTAGCTGGTCCTTCCGGGGCTACGACCGACGCCAGTTCTATAATCGTAATGTCCTTTTCGCTTCCAATGAACTCCGCTTCCCCTTGATCGACCAGCTCTACATCGGCTCACCGGTCGCCGCAATGGGATTCTCAGCCATTCGCGGAGCACTGTTCTTCGATGTCGGCTCTGCCTGGGATGATGAATTTGAAGAGTGGCTCGGCTCCTATGGATTCGGGTTCCGCGTCGCTCTGGGATATGTCGTCTTGCTACGCTTCGACTTCACCCGCACCACCGACTTCAATTCGACCGATCCCCACACAGATTTTGACTTCTTCTTTGGATGGAATTTCTAATGAACTATCACCGCTTCCTCGTCGCAATCATTGTCGCCCTGCTCGCCGCTGGATGCGGCAAGAGCTACAAGATGAAACCGTCCGAGCGCGAACAACCCTCG
>CAZXRO010000037.1:0-3975 GCA_964642435.1 uncultured Ignavibacteriales bacterium | reverse complement strand
ATCAACAGGCTACCGGTGCCATGACCGAGGCTGAGTTCTCCGGCACCCTGAACAAATGCTGGGAAACCAGCTCCAACGACAAACCATCCGGACCGCTCAGCCTCCAGCACGGAAACCTCGTCTACAGCGGCACCCGCAAGAAACTAAAATTCTACAATGCCGCCACCGGTCGCTATCTCGGCGCCTACAAGAGCGGCTTCGCCGTACAGAGCGGCGTGATCGTACCCGATTCTATCGCCTACTACGGTACCGCACCCTACCGCAACAAGCTCTACGCCGTCAACCTGCGAAAACGATCCCGCCTCTGGGAACACGAGGTACGAAACATCGCCTCCGGGTTGCTCCACTACAACGACCTCGTGATCGGCGCCGCCGCCGCCGGCCGTGTCTTTGCCCTCAAGGACTCCGATGGCGCCCCCGAATGGGAGTACGAAGTAGAAGACCGCTTCATCGCCGGACCGTCACGCAATCAGAATATGCTCTACCAGCCGTCCGACTTCGGACGCATCTACTACCTGCGCGCCACCGATGGCAAGCTCGGATGCACCGCCCGCCTCACCGCCGGTATCGCCGGACAGGTCGCTGTCGGCGAGTTCGTCTTCGCCTGCGATGTGCAAGGCAATGTCGGTGCCTTCAACCGAACCGACTGCGAAACCGAATGGAAACGCACCCTCGATGCTCCCATCTGGGGCGCGCCTGCCCTCGCTGAAGGCATCCTCTATATCGGTACCACCGCCGGCACCGTCTGGGCGCTCGATGCTTCCGATGGCCGCGATCTCTGGCGCGTCGATCTGGAAGAAGTTATCAAGGGCGGCGTTATCGTCGTCGGAGAGTTCGTCATCGCCGCCACCATGCGCGGAAACCTCCTGGCCATCAAGCGCTCCGATGGCTCCATTGCCAGCCGCGCCCATATCCACGGCGCCATCGACCAAAGCCCCGTCTCCGATGGCACCCGCATCTTTGTCGCCACCCAGAAAGGGAAGATAGCCGCCTTCGGAAACTGCACGGCCACCGACAACTGAACACTGTCGCTCACTCCGTCTCCGAAGCACCACGACTGCCATTTCGGCTGTCGCCTGTCGGTTTGACCGACCGCGGGCGGTCATTCTGACCACCGAAACTGCAGAAATGACAGTCGAAACTACGGCCGAGCCTCGCCGCTCTCCCTCCAACACATTGAAAATCAACGGAATGCGAAAACTGGCACGCATCTTGTATTACCTCCGAGTGACGCCGACAAGGCGAATCAAAACGATGACGAACTACAGGATAAACGGAGGTGAGAGTTATGTATGACCTGATTCATTCCAACAGTGTTGGTCGTTCCAACAGCGTTGGTCGGTCCAACCGCGTGGGCCGCGATCTCGAGAGCGTATTCGATGATTTCTTCCGTCTGCCGCTCGCCAGTACCGAGATGGGCGCGACTCGGGTCAATATCACCGAGAGCGATGACGCCATCAAGATGACCTTCGAAGTACCCGGGGTCGACAAGGAAGACATCAAGCTCTCGGTCAGAAACGATATGCTGACCGTCTCCGGTGAACGCAAGTCCGAAGTGCGCGAGGAAAATGAGTCGGCCATTCGCACCGAAATCACCACTGGTAGCTTCAGCCGCTCGTTTACACTGCCAAACACCGTTGACCCGGAGAAAATCGAGGCGGACTACCACAACGGTCTGCTGACAGTCAGAATGGCCAAGCGCGAAGAAGTCAAACCGCGCGATATCGAGATCAAGGTCTCCTGAAGACCACTTACGACCAACCCAACCAACATCATGCAGGCCGTGGCCGGCAACTCAAGCCAGCCACGGCCTTCGCTTTGCCACACAAGCAACCTCAACCCCATCCTGCCACTCTGGCAACCACCTGACCAACTGACAGACCAAGAATGCCATAATGGCGCTGCTGTCGAGTCGAAATGGCAGTCAGTCTTGACCACGTTTGAAGTCACACATGTTAAATTGCCTCATAACAATACATTAGAGATCTTGGCATGAACTTTGTTATGTATATGGCTACATGACAACGAAAGTCAAAAATAGCAAAATAGAAGAAATACGGAGGTAATGAAAATGACTAAGGTACTCAGCCCGAACCGATTCGCTCAGGAACTTGAGCAGATGCTCGATGAGGCCTTCAGCACCAAGCGCCCCAACGGCAACGGTCAGCCGCTAATCCCGCGCTCAGCCATCACAGAAAACGAAGATCAGTTTTCAATCGTGCTGGAGTTGCCCGGAATGAGCAAGGAAGACATCAAGGTATCGGTCAAGGAAGGCAAGCTCATCGTCAGCGGCGAACGCAAGTTCGGTCCGGCCGATGAAAACACGCGCATGGTGCGCAGCGAAATCAAGACCGGCCAGTTCGAGCGCAGCTACAGCCTGTCCGACACCATCGATACCGAGAAGATCTCGGCCGACTACCGTCAGGGAATGCTCTACATCACCCTGGCCAAGCGCGAGGAAACCAAACCCCGCGAAATCGAGGTCCGCGTGAAGTAAGCCCTTGCTCAAGGCTTGTAACACCAACTTTGGTTTTCAAGGGAAATGACAGGCCGGTGCCCTCGCGGACCGGCCTTTGTCACGACCGACGACAGGCAAGGAGCAAGTTGAATAGAGAACAGAAGGAGAATGAAAAATGGCTAAGACTATTGGAATAGACCTGGGAACCACCAACAGCGTGGTGGCCGTCGTCGAGGGCAAAGACCCGCAGGTGATCACCAACGCTGAAGGTAATCGCACCACCCCATCGGTGGTCGCAATCGATAAGAACGGGGAGCGTCTGGTCGGTACGGTTGCCAAGCGGCAGGCCGTCACCAACCCGATGAACACCGTCTTCTCCGCCAAGCGCCTCATCGGACGCAAGTTCAACGAGGTCAAGACGGAGATCGAAAACTTCCCGTACAAGGTCAAAGAGGGTCCCAACGGTGACCCGCTGATCGAAATGAATGGCAAGGACTATCGACCGGAGCAGATCTCCGCGATGGTGCTCTCCAAGATGAAGAAGACCGCCGAGGAATATCTCGGTGAGAAGGTCGACAAGGCCGTCATCACTGTCCCGGCGTACTTCAACGACAACCAGCGCCAGGCGACCAAGGACGCCGGCAAAATCGCCGGCTTGCAGGTCGAGCGTATCATCAATGAGCCCACCGCCGCGGCCCTGGCCTACGGTATGGATAAGAAGAAGTCCGGCAAGGTCGCGGTGTATGACCTTGGCGGCGGTACCTTCGATATCTCCATCCTGGAACTGCAGGAAGGTGTGTTCGAGGTACTCTCCACCAACGGTGACACCCACCTGGGCGGTGACGACTTCGACAAGCGCATTATCGACTGGATGGTCGAGGAGTTCAAGAAGGCCGAGGGTATCGACCTCGCCCGTGACCCTATGGCCATGCAGCGCCTCAAGGAGGCTGCCGAGAAGGCCAAGGTGGAGCTGTCCTCCACCATGCAGACCGATCTGAACCTGCCGTTTATCACGGCCGACAACACCGGCCCCAAGCACCTCAATCTGACGCTCTCTCGCGCCAAATTTGAGTCGCTGGTCGAAGATCTGCTCAAGCGCAGTATCGAACCGGTGCGGAAGGCTGTCGATGACGCGAAGCTGAAGGTCAACCAGATCGATGAGGTCATCCTCGTCGGTGGTATGACCCGCATGCCGAAAGTCCAGCAACTGGTGCAGGAGTTCTTCGGTCGCGAGCCCAACCGCTCGGTCAACCCCGATGAAGATGTCGCGCTGGGCGCGGCCATCCAGGGTGGCGTGCTTACCGGCGATGTCAAGGACGTGCTGCTTCTCGATGTCACCCCGCTGTCGCTGGGTATCGAGACGCTCGGCGGCGTCATGACCAAGCTGATCGAGCGCAACACCACGATCCCGACCAAAAAGTCGCAGATCTTCAGCACCGCCGCCGACAACCAGCCGCAGGTAGATATCCACGTGCTGCAGGGCGAGCGCGAGATGATCAACGACAACAAGACCATCG
>CAZXRO010000036.1:7009-15418 GCA_964642435.1 uncultured Ignavibacteriales bacterium | reverse complement strand
CCTGCGTGCTGGACAGTGTCGTCCGGGTATAATAATTCCGGAATACGCCCTGATTCATACGCATCGTGAAGTGACTGATAGGCTGCTTCGGCGGTGGGGAGCAGGCCCTCATCCAGCATGTCGTGCCGCTGGATGAGATTCCGAAGGCCGAGCAGGTGTGTCTGCAACGCAGCCGACGCATCGAAACGTTGGCTCTCAATCTGGTGGTCCAGAGATCGCAACTTCGCGGCGATAGACTCGCGCGTGCCCTGGTTGCGATTGAACAGTGGCAAGGGGAGCGAGATACCGAACAGCAGTGATTTGGCATTGGTGGCTTCGAGACACTTGACACCACTGGACAACGTCACCGACGGCCGCGTCTCTGCCCGAGCGAGAGCGTACTCGGCGCGAGCAACCGCTGACTGGTTTCTCAGATGTGTCATGGTCCGTGTTGAGTCAACCTGCTCTGTCAATTCCTCTGCGATCCGCAACAGTGCTGTCAGTTCTGGTTCACGCTCTGCGATCACTGCAATGGGCGTCGATGGTGTCTCCCAGAGTGCTACCAGACTGGCCTCGGCAGCAGCTTTGAGTTGCTTCTGTTGTTCGAGGTTCAGTTGTGCGCGTTGCTGTTCGATCTGTGCCAGCAGCAATTCTGAGTGCAGGCCGGCGCCCTTGCCGATGCGGTAACTGATATTCTCTGCAATGTCATCCGCGAGCCGCAAGGAGGCTTCAGCAAGCCGCAGTGCTTCCTGAGCATGAGCTACGGTGTAGAATCGGTGCTTGACCTCCAGGTACAGGTCGAAGGCGCGGACATCGGATTCGAAATCGACCGTTCCGGCCTGTGTTTGGGCCAGCTCCTTCCGTGCTCCTCGTTGGCCGAACAATTCGAATTCCTGCGAGAGGGCAACCGTGAGCTCTGATTCGGACAACCCCGGCGCGTCCCAGCCGATCTGATCGAACTCAGCTTCAAACTCGGGGTTCGGCCACAGCCCGGCCTGCCTGAGGTTACCTGCGGCCGCCCGCCGCTCATATTCCAGTGCCTTGAGAATGGGGTTTCTGTCGGCAACCAGCCTGAGGACTTCGTCCAGCGTGAGGACCGACTCCACTGTTGTGGCCCGGCCTTTAGCTGTATCGAATGGCGCCTGCCAGCGTGTTGATCCTGCTGTTGCATCCCGCCCAGTTGCCACGCAGAGCAGTATGCATAGTACAAGCGCATGTACTGAAAATCTCATCCACTTTTCTCCATTTCAGAAACAGGTGTACGACTCCCTTGCTCGCCGGAGCGGGAAGGAGACTATGAAACCGGAATTAAAATGGAAGACTCAGCAGATGAGAATCGTGGTAGAAACTGAGGAGCTGAGAATTGGCGGTGGTCCTGAATTGGCCGAGCGAAACTCCCGGACAAGGTCGCTTGCCGGTGCCGGGAAGTCAATCCTGGCAAACACCGCGTCAGCCGTGGCCGGATCGGCGCTATCGACTGCCCGGAAACTGCGACCGGAGAGAGATTCGTGTGATAACGGGATGTCTACACAGCTATGACAGGGCTTGTGCAGCTCGGAGTCCTCGCTGGCCTCGGATGGAGGGCAGCTTTGTTCAGTATCTGAGCAGCATGGTTGGCAGACCGTTTCAATCTTTATAGGTGCATCGTCGCCGACACAGACCACACCACTGTTGCCGCCCGACATTAACCCGGCAACGAAGTAAAGGCAGAACAGCCCAATCGCGTATCTTCTGAAGTGTGTGGTCACAGTTCCCAATATATCATGGATTTGTGCAGTCGTCAATGTATTGCTGCTTAAACCCCACGGGGTGAAAGCGGTTCCAGTGAATTAGCAGTTGGTCAAAGCTGCCATCTCACGTACTATATGCGACATGAAACTGGCTGAATCAGACATAGATCGCCCGACTTTCGAGGATGACAGCGTCTTGTTGGTCTTCTTCTTGTGGGGGCGTGACCGGGAGAATCCCCATTGGCGGGGCGAGAGCGCACAGACACGTGGCGGGGTGAGTTGATGTTCAGGATTATCTTCTTCTCATCCTGGACGCTGTTGCACTTCTATGTCTTCTGGCGGCTGGCATCGATTTCCTTTGTGTCGACACGTGTCTCCCGAACAGTCTTGATCGTTGCAGCTCTTGTCCTGTGGGCCGTTGGCATTCTCCAACGTTACATGGATGATATAGGTCTGGAAGCGCTCGAGCAGCCGGTTGAGCTATTCGTGCTGAACTGGCTTGGCGTGCTGTTTATTGTCTTCTGTTGTGTGTTCATCGTTGATGTTATCACGTTGTTTGGTTTGGTCTTACGGCAGTACGCTCCGATACTGAGGAGTGCCGCCTTTGTGGTTGGTGTGTCGTTGGCGGCACTGGCGTTCATCCAGGGTGTCCGCGCTCCGGTTGTCACCGATTATGAGGTCAACCTGCCCCGATTGAGATCAGAGCATGAGGGACTGGTGGTGGCGGTCATATCCGATACGCATCTTGGTGGGCTCATCACCGCTGATTGGCTGGCAGCCCGTGCCGCGCAGATCAACGCGATGCAGCCCGATATGGTACTGCTTGTCGGTGATCTGTTTGAGGGGGATTATGAGGAAGAGCGCCAGGACGAGATCCGGGAAACGTTGCGCAGCCTGAGGGCTCCGCTCGGGATCTGGGCTGTCACCGGAAACCATGAGATGTATGGCGGTGTGGAAGCCACCGTGCGGTTTCTGGAGAGCGCCGGGGTGAAGATGCTCCGTAACGAGTGGGCTGAGATAGCCCCCGGGCTTGCTGTTGGTGGGATCGACGATGGCGTGCGCCGGGAGTCACGCGAGGCGGCACGGGATCGTATTCTGGGAACGTTCAGGTCGATGCCGTCCGATGCCGCCACCATCTTCCTGTCGCACCGCCCGCAGTTGCTCGAGGAAGCCGCCGAGGCCGGAGTGGGGCTCATGTTGAGCGGCCACACGCACGGGGGACAGATCTGGCCGTTCAGCTACCTGGTGGGGATGGCGAATCCGATTGTCGAAGGGGACTATCTATTCGGCGACATGACCGCTATCGTGACTCGCGGCGCCGGAACTTGGGGACCGCGAATGCGCTTATGGTTACCGGGAGAGATCCTGAGAATAGTGCTTCGTCCTGAGCGTGACAATCCCACCGCACCAACAAGTCACCATCACTGATCCGAATCAGCGCTTGTGGCATCACCGCACGAGTTGGCTCTATCGGTCTGGTTGTCTTGTCTCACCCGCGCATGGCATTCGTGGTCACTGCGGCCCACGGATGAGCAGGAGCGAGCTACGTGGATAGGATTATGTCCTCGCGGATGATTCGCGCAAGTTAGCATGTTGGGGTTGAGTCTCTTGGTCGAGAATCGCCTGTCGTTGTTTGGCATCCCTGAAACTGATAAGCTGGCCGGAGTCCTCGTCCCATAAGCGATACGTTAGGGACTTCAGGCTTGCGCGCAAGCCGATCGGTTTGGAGCGCTTGAGTGTCGGCAGGCTCTGCTGGCAGTGCGCCAGGCGGTAGTTGGGGATTCGAGAGTTGAGATGGTGCAGATGATGGTAGCCAATACTGCCGGTAAACCATCGTAATATACCCGGGAGCTTATAGAATGAGCCCCCCTCCAGAGCTGCCGACATGAAATCCCATTCTTTGTTTCGCCTCCAGTAGACACCCTCGAACTGGTGTTGCACATAGAACAGCCAGACGCCAACAACGTGGGCCAGAAACAACGATGGCAAGAGGATAGTCAGGAATTCCTTCCAACCCACCAGCAGCGCAACGGCTCCGCCGATGGCCGCGATGGCCAGGTTCGTTGTGTACACGCTCATGCGGTCACGCCGATTGGCCCCTTTTCCGGCGATGCGATTGTCTACAAAAATGATCGACAATGGTCCCAGAAGGAACATGACCAGCGGATTGCGATACAGCCGGTATTTGATACGTTCGGAGCGGGGGGCCTTTAGGTACTCTTTAAGAGTGAGCATCCAGATGTCACCTTCGCCCCGCTTGTCCAGATTACCGGATGTGCCGTGGTGCCGGGCATGGCTGGCCCGCCATCGGCTATAGGGGGTGAGGGTCAGTACTCCCGTTACCCGTCCCCAGAAATCATTGGCCCGTTTCGATCGGAAGAATGACCCGTGACCGCAATCATGGGATATGATGAAGATTCGTACCAGGAAGCCGGCCAACAGGATAACTACCGGAATGGTCAGCCAGGGTGAGTGCTCAAGCGCATACAGACCTGCGTACCAGAGTAGCAGGAAGGGTATGAGAGTGTTTAGTAGCTGCCAGATGCTCTTTAGTCGCACAGGCCGCTGAAATTTCGTGATTGCCTGCTGAAGTCTCTGCAGGTTGTGTTTCGAAGTATCTTGCATGATATGTTGTTCCGTAGTCTAGCTGTCAATATGACGTAACTAAAAAGAGGGGAGCGGCCCACAGCCGATCCCCTCTGAATACAGTTCAACGCCTTAGTGGGCGCAACTGCCAAATCTCACCAAGTCGCTATTAGTAGGACTTGCGATATCGATTGCCACCGTCGCGGTTGCCGCTGCCGCCGCCGTTGCGGTTGCCACCACCGCCGCCACCTTGGGCGCGCGGTTTCGCTTCGTTGACATTCAATTCACGACCGTTCAACTCCTGACCATTGAGACCGCTGATAGCGGCAATGGCTTCGCTCTTCTCTGCCATTTCCACAAAGGCAAAACCTCTCGGCTCACCGGTGTATCTGTCAGTGATGATGCTGACTGTCGAGACTTCGCCAAAACCCTCGAAGGCCTGACGTAATTGATCTTCTGTCGTATCAAACGACATGTTTCCGATGTAGATATTCATTCTACGCTCCGTTGTTGCCTATCCCGGAAAACCTGGGCTCCATTGGAATCTGGTTGCTCCAGGGATAAGTCGATATTGCGCATCATTGCGCGGTCAAATCGAGATTAAGCTTTATGCGGAGAGTTGTGGATTATGACAATACTGCGATAAATGCTGAACTCTAATTTGCACTAACAATAGATTATACGCGAGAGATCGGCAATAACCTAAAGAAATTCACATGTGGGGCGATTTATTTTCTGTGTAATACGTCGCGACAGTCGCGACCTGCAGGAAATCCTCGCGGCTGGCTGGCGGCCATCAGGCAAGCCGAAATGTAAGCCGCTGTGAGGTAATCGGATGGAGCGTTGAACGTGACAATTCTGGTGCGCAGCGACCGTCCTTCACAGCTCGATCACGGTCGCTGCCTTTGCCTACCGGTGTCGCTCGAAACCGAATTGGATTCGCATAACACTGTCTGCATGCGGTCCTTCGATAGTGGCCATCATGGAGTCAGGTTGCCTATGGGTATAGATGATACGTTTCGGGAAGTCGTGGTCAGCATTCTCGAAGACGGCGACTACCGAGTCTGATTCGGTCAGTGCGAACAAAGTCGGCGCGTCGTTCTGGCGCGGATGCGCCATGTAGTATACGACCGGCCCGCGCATGACTATCTGAAGCTCTTCCGTAACAACGGTGTCACCATTGTCGATGTGGAAGGCCAAGCCGGTCAAACCGGTGTCATCGGCACCCCATCGCTCGTATGTCTCCTGTCGAGCGGCCTTGTACACCCAGGTGCCCAGAAGCCACCCGAACTCAGCGTCCAGATCGCGAGCGCTCCGGGTAATGAGCGTCAGATCGTAATTCAGCTGTGATTCGATTTTGTTTCCCTTTTGGTCGAGCATGCGAATCCGCGAAGAGTCAACAACGAGAAACCGCTTCTGGTCATGAGTACCATTGAGGCTCAGTTGCTTAGCGGTACGATCAAAGCTCCACGTGCCGGAATCGGCGATGTGTTGATTTCGGCCGTCTTCGGCCTCGAGGTATACGTTCTCCACCACGAACTGGTTATCCGGGCGCAACATGAGGGTAACGGCGATTCCCGGACAGTCGGCGCAGGGAATGACACCGTGATACGATGCGGGGGTTGGCAGGTACACGGCGGGCTGCCTGGTCGAACAGCCGCCCAACAGCAGGAATGATACGATACAGAGTGCTGGCCAGTACTTGTTCATGAGTTTCCTTCTGTTCCGGCAGAAGCGACGGGTCACGGACTGTCACTTCTGTGATTGAAACCTCTTGGGGTCCACTCCTCAGTCCGTCTGGAGTTGCACGCTGAACGTCTTCTGCTGCCCATTGCGGTCGATTACCACCTCGACAAGCTCTCCCTGATGTGCAACGACAACCTCGAAGAACTTGTCAGGGTCGAAGATATCCGCATCGGCGAACCGGATTATGACATCCTCGCGAAGTATGTCAGCGCGGTAAGCAGGGGAGTCCTTTATGACCGCCTTGATGACGACGCCCCGGTTGGACTGCAGCCGCTGACGCAGTTCTTCGGCAGGGGCCTGAACCAGCACCCCGAAGACAGGCGGTTTGGACTTCGCCCAGAAAGTGGCAGCGTAATCGTAGTAATCGATCGTCTGAGGGACGTACGTTGTCTTGAACTCACCCTGAGTGCTTTTCACGATTGTCTGCTCAATCACCTGACCAGCCTCGGGGCCTTCGGTGATGACGACTGTTTGCTTCAGGGTGTCCTCGCGCGGCGGG
This sequence comes from uncultured Ignavibacteriales bacterium, assembly GCA_964642435.1. Lineage (GTDB taxonomy): Bacteria > Zixibacteria > MSB-5A5 > GN15 > FEB-12 > WJKG01. The sequence goes on along the minus strand of CAZXRO010000036.1, from coordinate 8,878 downwards.
ATCCACTCGGACATGGGGACTGTTTCTTCTACGGTGGCAGCGTATTTCTCCCGGACAAACACGACCGTAGCGCCGAGCTCCCTGGCCAGGCTGCGAGCCGCTTTGGCATCGATCTTCTCGCTGCGGAAAGTGGATCGTCCCAGCAGGAGGTATCCATTCTCCATCATACGCAGGGCATCGGCCCGCATGTTTCGCGAAGTCACAATCTCAATCTGCTCACCCGGTGGCAACAGCCGCGTGGTCTCGCCACTCGGCCAGAGTTCCAGGGAGCTGCGGTAGTTCTCTTTGAAGGCGCTACCGGTACAACCAACAATAGACACGATAGCGACAAGGGACAGACATAGAACGACATTTCTCATGGCCGGGAGTGACCTTTCCAATTGCTTGTTATAACGACCTGATTGGTCCACAAGGTATCCTGAGCTGCTGCAAGTGTCAATTCTCAAAGCCGCGCGCGGGTTCCCGGAATGTGAGAAATATCCGGTCAAGTGGCCTGCGAATTCAAGTACAGCACTATGACCAAATGCCCGGCAGGATTGGCCTGTCGGGCATCTGGGGTGCTCTAAATGGATTCAGGGTCAGACTACTCGGCCGGGCGGCCGGCGGCGCGGCCCTTGCTTCGCTCTATCGATTGGAGTGCAAGATAGCGGTCACCGAACTTGTCCATGTTGGCCAGCTCGATATCATACTGGTCATAGTGGCGCTCCTCATCGAGGACCAAATCCTCAAACAGCTTCTTCGAGGCCGAGTCGGCATTGGCGGAGCACTCGTTGGCGAACTTGTTGTAGCTCATGGCGCTGTCTTCTTCCATTTTTTTGGCCATTTCCAGCATCTTGCGGACATCGTGGACACGCTGGACTTCGCCGCCGACAGTCATATCGACATCGCCACCTAAAAAGAGGATACGCTCGGCAAGGCGCTCGATATGCAGCATCTCCTCAATGGCAGTCTTCTTGAACAGGTCAGCCAGGAGGTCATATCCCTGGTCGTCACAGTGAAAGTGGAAGTACATATACTGGTGGACGGCGGTGAGCTCATCGGCTACCGCCTCGTTCAAGAGCTTCTGGCTCTTTTCGTGCATGACATCCTCCTGAGAATAATTCGGCGATACTTCATATTCGATGGCGGCGTAATTTGGCGCAATCACATCGCCACCGCAATTAATGGATAATACTGTTCATTTTCAACGCCTTTTTCTTTACAGAGTCTTGTGGTTACAAGCAACGACCTCTTGTGATCTGCCACGAAGCTTGCTCGTTGGTCGATAAGCACGAAAGACGCGGTCGTATCAAGTTTCCGGCTTACCGAAATGGACGACCGCTTCATCTAATGGCGTGGAACGACGGCTTAGTTCGCATTAGACGATGTCTAAGATATTGTCTAATTAGCCAAAGGCGAGATTTCCTTGCTGTGCAGGCTTCTTCTCTGTGACGTATTTGGTATATGTCTGGTTATAGACCGTGTCCAGTTCGTGGGCCGAATTTTGACGGCACGCCGCCATCCACTTATGTCGACCGGGCTGGTAATCACAACCTGGCGGACCGAAACTCCGGGAAGTGTCAGATGTCATGGGGTCCAGAGCGGAATCCCTGGATTTGCCGAGAGCCGCGATTGGGTGATATAGATTGCGGACAGTCGGGCCGACAATGCTATAGTGACGTCCGTTGCCTGGCCGCAACCCGAACTGGGGATGAAGACCTGATGCATGAAAATGGCACAACTGACCGCATGAGACCGGGCATGACATACGCCGACAGCGCGAGCGAGACAGGATCGGCGCCTCCTGAGCCGCTGAGCCTGCTCGGTGCCGATGTGCTGCAGATCAGTCGTGGCAGCCGGGGCCGCGGTATCTGGGGAATTCCCCTTCTC
>CAZXRO010000036.1:0-6999 GCA_964642435.1 uncultured Ignavibacteriales bacterium | reverse complement strand
ACCGACTGGTATATTCATCCTGATGATTGCCTTGCCCGGAACGGACGAGCTATTCGGGGGAATCTGGGTCGTCAAGTTGGTTATGGGTATTGCCTTCACCGCGGTGGGGCTGGGGCTGCTTTTCGGGCGCTATTGCGTTGTCATCGATCGTCGTCGAAACTCGGTCGTTCGATCCTGGGGGCTGCTGATCCCGATGCTCCGAAAAGAGTGCGACTTGAGCGACTACAACGTGGTTGTATTGTCGCATGAATCGGGCGACTCTGGGTCGGCCGACAGCTATCCTGTGACGCTTCGGAGCCAGAGTGGGTTTCTTCCGCTGTATGTTTCGAAGGAGTATGGCGATGCGTATTCGAAGGCTGTCTATATTGCCCGCTTCCTGTCATTCACGCTGGAGGACGTGACCAGCGGTACTCTCAGCCGAATGGAAGCCGAGGAGCTGGGGACAACGTTTGTGGCGCGCCTGCAGTCGGAGCCACCGCAGCGACACTGGGCGCCACAGCCGTTTGAAATGCGCAGTCGCATCGAGCGCGGCAACGGCCAGCTGGCGATAACGATCGATGGGCAGGCATTCAGCATCTGGCGGCATCTGCCGTCGTTCATCCCACTGGCACTGGCGTTGCACATTGGCGGGGCCCGCCTGGAGTTTCTCAAGGATATCCCGGATGCGCTCAAACCCTACATTTATGTCCTTCTGGCAGTTCCTCTGGCTATCTGGCCGGTGGTCAGCCTGACGGCCGGTATCCTTCGAGCGCGGATTGGCTACTCGCGCCTGACGGTGACCCGGGAAGCGCTTATCCTGATCACCCGAGGCCTGGTGCGCACCACGACGCAAACGATACCGCTGTCATCGGTCATCGACCTGAGTTGCGATGGCACGCTGGCGCGTCGCACAGCCGTGATTGAGTCTGTGGAAGAGGCGCGAAAAAGACAAGGTTCAGGCCAGCTATCCCCTCAGGGATTGCATCCGACTGTCGGCCGCATCACGCAGTGGCTTAGTTCGCTGTTTCCCAATAAGGGGATCGTCATCAAGTCGACCTCGGGGATCGACGCATTCGGGGGCGGTCTGTCAGTGGAGGAGACCGAGTACCTGTGCCAGCAGGTGCTTCAGTGGATCCGTACTCACGCGAGATGACCTGCATTTGCTTGATCGACACCGGATGTCTATCCAGCGTGCCGTCGACTGGATGCCCTGGCGCTGCTATGCTGCCCTGAGAAAGCAAAAAGCCCCTGTGGGAGCAGGGGCTTTCCTTGTGGACATGGATCTACGCTGGTGGAGGTTAGTTGACTTCGCGGACGGTTACTGAGTAGTTCATGGTGGCGTTGCAGCCCTCGACCGTCAGGACGCCGAGGACCCATGAGCGATCGCGTTTGTTGACGTTCCAGCTCATCGTTCCCACCTTGGTAGCGTTGTTCCAGGACGAGTAGTTGGAGCCGTCGGGTGCGTACATCTGGGTACCGGACGGGGAGTAGATGTGCGTCACGGAGTGAGAGCTGCTGAAGTCGTTATCGTTGGCTCCATCGGATTCACGCAGTGACATGTTGACGCGGAAGGCCTGGCCGGCTTCACGAGGGAAGCGGAACGCGGCGCTGCGATCCTGGACGTTCTTGTAGCCGCCATTGGAGAGTTTCGCCGACCCCTCGGCGTTGCTGGATACGCGGATCCAGTCGGTACCGTTGTCGGCAAGCGTGTCAATATACAGGCGGTAGTAGAATTCGCCCGGGTTGGTGACCCCCACCGGATCGTAATCACAGTCATACTTGATGCTCAGCCGATCCAGGGAAATCGTTATCTCATCGTAGGTTACGCCGGGAGTCTGACTTCCGCCCGGACCGGTGGGCGAATTGTCATCACCACTGCAGCCGATTGCGAAAAGGCCGAGCAAGACCACAACGATCATGGCGAGGCCGGAAGTAAGGTTCTTGGAAACGTTCATTGGTAATCTCCTTTGATTGTGTTAGCTGTTAGCTTACTGTTGGCTACCCCTAACGCGTATAACATGGAGAAAATGGCTCAATTAAATTCACACAAAGTGTTGGTCGGTGTCGAACTGTTGTGCTGTCAGCGGGTTATAGGAACAGATCGAACCAATGACACGCAGGGTAAGGCCACAGAGAGACTATGTCGGACCCGATACAGATAACCAGATTGCTCAGCCAGGTCGTCGGCGGCGATGATCGTGCAGCCAACGTGCTCTTTCCGATGGTCTATGACCACCTTCGAAAGATCGCCCAGAACCAGTTACAGTCTGAGCGCAAGGACCATACCCTCAACGCGACGGCCCTGGTCCATGAAGCGTATTTGAAGCTCGTCGATCAGACACAGGTCAGCTGGCAGAATCGCGTTCACTTTTTCGCAGTGGCTGCCGGGGCGATGCGGCGGATTCTGGTCGACTATGCTCGTCGCCGGCAGGCCGGTAAGCGCGGTGGCGACCAGATACTGGTGACGTTCAACGAGGAACTCATGTCGGCCGAGGCGAAAGCAGAGCAGATAATCGAGCTCGATGATGCCCTGAACCGATTGGCAGAGGTTCATCCGCGGCAGCAGAAGGTGGTGGAGCTCAGGTTCTTCGCCGGCCTTAAAGAGGATGAAATCGCGGAGTTTCTCAAGATTTCATTGGCGACGGTCAAGCGGGACTGGCGGCTGGCCCGGGCTTGGCTGGCCCGTGAACTGAATTCGGTGGATTGAGGGCCGGCTGATGGATTCACATCGCTGGGATAAGGTCCAAGAGCTGTTTGACCGCGCGGTTGATCTGCCGACCGAGGAGCGCGAGGCGTTTCTCCGTGAGCGGTGTGCTGGTGATGAGTCCCTGCTAAACGAAGTCCTTTCGTTGATCGCAGCCGACAACCTTCAGCACAGCTTCTTGGATAAGCAGGCGATGGACCTGTTTGAGATCAAGTCGGTCGAGTACTCTGAAGGGCAGTTGGTTGGCCCGTATCGTTTGATCAGCAAGATCGCAGCCGGGGGGATGGGGTTGGTGTTCCTGGCCGAGCGGGCCGATGGTCAGTACACGCAACAGGTGGCCCTCAAGCTAATCAAGAGGGGAATGGACTCTGACGAAATACTGCGCCGGTTCAGTGCCGAGCGCCAGATTCTGGCGAATCTTAATCATCCTCATATTGCGCGTTTGATCGATGGCGGTCTGACTACCGAGGGAGTCCCCTGGTTCACGATGGAGTATGTCGATGGGGAGCCAATCGACGCCTACTGCGATCGGCACCGACTTACTATTAATGAACGGTTGTCGCTGTTTCAGACAGTGTGCCGGACAGTTCAGTATGCGCAGCAGAACCTGGTGGTGCATCGCGATTTGAAGCCGAGCAATATCATGGTGACTGATGACGGTTCGGTCAAACTGCTGGACTTTGGCATTGCCAAGATGCTAAGCACGGAGCAGACACCAGGCGACGGGTTGGAGTTGACGCGCACGGGCCTGCGCGTGATGACGCCAGGTTACGCCTCGCCGGAGCAGGTGCGGGGAGATAAGGTGACGACCTCCAGTGATGTCTATTCTCTGGGTGTGGTACTGTATCGTCTATTGACGGGATCGGCTCCCTATCACTTGACCGGGGATACACCACTGGAACTGGAACGAGTGATCTGCCAGACCGATCCCAAGCGGCCCAGCGCGGTGGTAACCGGCCAGCAGGCGCAGACGGGAGGGGTACCTAAAGAAGATGCTGATCGGGACGCCGTTTGTCGGGCGCGACGGACCCCATTGCCACGGCTCAGGCGACAACTGGCGGGAGACTTGGACAACATCTGTCTGATGGCTTTGCGCAAGGAGCCGGAGCGACGCTACCAGACGGCTGGACAGTTGGCCAACGATGTCGAGCGCTACTTGAATGGCCATCCCGTGGCGGCCCGAGGTGATTCATTCGGATATCGGGCAGGGAAGTTCATTCGTCGCAACCGCGTGAGCGTACTGGCCTCGACGGCGGTGGTGCTGGTGGTAGCCGCACTGGTTGTTGTCTATACGATGAAACTGCAACAGGAGCGCGACCGGGCGCAGCAGGAGGCGCGCAAGGCAGAGGAAGTCTCCCAGTTCTTGGTTGGTCTGTTCGAGGTGTCCGATCCCAGCGAATCCCTGGGCGAGACGATCACGGCCCGAGAGCTGCTGGACAAAGGTGCACAGCGCCTCTTAGTTGATCTGACCGACCAGCCGGAGACTCAGGCCGCTATGATGTCGGTGGTGGGCAATGTCTACCACCAGTTGGGTTTATCCCAGAAGGCAGATTCGATACTCACCAGGGCAATGAACATATGGCAGGATCATACCGGCCTGGACAATGCCGATGCGGCCAAGACCGTTCACCAGCTGGCCGTGGTGGCGTATGACCTGGCCGAGTACGATCGAGCAGAGCTTCTGTACCTCAGGGCGCTGGAGATCAACCGCAACCTTCATGGCGAGGAACACGCCACGGTCGCTGAGGATATCAACAACCTGGGTGCTGTCTTCAAGCGAAAGGGAGACCTGAACGCAGCGCGGGAGATGTTCGAGAAGGCGCTGGACCTTCGCCTGCGACTTACCGGCGAAATGGATCTCGCCGTTGCCCACAGTATGAATCACCTTGGCGGCATCCTTCGCGAGCAGGGCGAATACGACCGGGCAGAGAAGCTGCTTCGCCGTGGACTGGAGATTCGCCGAGAGCTTGTGGGACCATATCACTTCGAGACGATTGCCAGCATGGGCAACATGGCGCGCTTCCACACGCAATTCAAGGAATACGACAAGGCGGAGGCGCTCTATCGCGAAGCTCTGGAGCTGTTGCATACGATGGTAGGCGAAGAGCATCGCTATGTCGCCGGAATTACGGGCTCGCTGGCACACGTTTTGTTGAGCAAGGGTGATTTGGCCGGGGCGGAGCAGTACTATCGCGAGTCTCTTGACATTTTCACAGCCATTCTTCCCCCCCGCCACGTGCACACATCAAGTGCCATGGTAGGGGTTGCGGACGCCTTGCGGATGCAGGGCCGCTCAGGCGAGGCCGAACCACTGCTGCGCGAAGCACTGAGTATCCGAGAAACTGCCTGGCCACCCGACCACTGGCAGGTAGCTCAGGCACGAGCAATGCTGGGGCTGTGTCTGGCAGACATGAAGCGTGAGACGGAGGCAATACCGTTGCTGGAAGAGTCACTCAGTCCGCTGAGGATCAGAATGGGTGCGGAGCACCGACTGCCGCAGGAGGCAGGAGCACGACTGGTACGTATTCTCGAGGAGGCCGGCCAGACGCAGCGGGCAGACTCACTGAGAGATGCAATGGCCGTGAGCGCGACAGTCGATGGGGGCGCCACAGAGTATTAGGTCTTGACGGGGGACGGTTCGCCTTACATGTTGTCATCATATGAATGAGGGGTAAGCCGGGGCGCCATACGTGGGGTTGACGGCTTCAACAAGCAGGGGAGGCAGTTATTGCCAAAGACACAGAAGGCTTCATTGATATCGATCCTGCCGAGACTCGGCAGTTGGTTTCATTTTCGCTTTCGGTCCCGCTTCTTGGAGAGCGACGAGTGGGACCTGGAGTCCCACCAGTCCAATGGGCTGAGTGCAAAATTCTACGGTCTGAGGCGGTTGTCCGCAGTCATGCTATCGCATGACGACGAAGACGACATGACCTTCGAGGAGCTCCTTGTGCGGCTCGACGACGGTGAGAAGAAACCGGTCTCGTTCGCGGTGCTGGACGGCAAGGTCCAGAAGCAGCGCATGTATCTGCTGTTGCTGGACAAGCCCATCCTGTGTCGTGGCTTTGCAATCAAGCTGCCGGAAGGTGCGAGCTTCGGGCGTCGCAATGTGATAACCCGGGTTTCCGATGTTGAGTACGCGGATCGAATCAAGTTCGCAGAGGGCCAGCGGCTGGTCAGCATGCACGAGCATCGACAGGCCGAGCCCCTGTTTCTGGAATACGTCGAGATGTGTCCGGAAGACCCCCGGGGCTATAGGGAACTGGCAACGGTATGCGACCTTGGGCAGGAGAATCGGGCTATAGGGTATGCTCGTATTGCATGGATGCTCGATGCCTCGGACGAGCACCTCCTGATCTACCAGTATATGAGAGGCAGACAACGGGCGACCGATTCTGAGGAGATCGCTTCGCTGATCACCAAGCTCGAAAAGTGGGCGCTTCCCATGAGTGAGGGAGTGGTGATACTTGACCGACGGGCGCGCCACTTGTTCGGGGAGCGCAACGAATTAGTGACGATGGTCCGCGAGATCTATCAGATCCGTCGCTATGCGGCGGCGCGATTGCTGAAATCGCTCAGTTTCCCCATCCAGTCCCACCGTCAGGTTCTGCTGTATACCGGATGCGCCGTCTTTAAGCTTGGCCGCCTTCACCGGGTTGACCCCGATGATCGATTCCATGTTGCCGATGACGAGGATCGCAACAATCTCATCACCGTTGAGGACCTGAAACAGGGTTGCTGGATCCTGCCGGACCTGGAGCCGAACGATATCGTTGTGCTGGAGTACGACCTTGTCGAGAGGGTGCGCCTTGACAACGGGCGCCCGGCCATATTCAAGCTGATTCGGCCGTTTAGCGGCTCATTTCCGCTGTTGCGATCGTCCGTGCAGCTCGAGGGACCGCGGGCTGCTGATATCGACGCCGTGTGGGTGAACCAGGAGCAAGCGCGGGGTGCAAAGATTGCCGCTGAGAACACAGACAAGACGGTTACCATGCGGCTTGAGCGGTTTACCCCGGCGCGGTATACGTCGCTTCGCAACGAGGCCAACCTGCTGAATCCACTGGTTGCACTCGGCTCGAAAGGGTACAGCTGGCCCGATATTGCCAGACGCTGCCAGCGCAGCCTGGGAAGCGCCGGGTTGGAAGAGGATGTGCTGCCCGATGCGCTTCGTGCTCTTCTGGATCAACATGAGACCCCGGAACAGAAGCTGGCGGCTGCCTTCTACTGGATTCGTGACCGGCTCAAGTATGCCTCGCTTGCGACGACCAACGCCAATGTTGGCAACAAGGAGCGGGCTCGGCTGATTGTGAAAAGCGGTA
>CAZXRO010000035.1:0-15907 GCA_964642435.1 uncultured Ignavibacteriales bacterium | reverse complement strand
CTATGTTACTACTACATGACGAAACACCGCCGGGAGCATGAATCACGTATGGCTATTACGCTGTCTTGCGCTCCACCTGCGATTACTACCTCAAGATTGGCCCAATGCCTTACCGATAGCGTTCTGTCTCCCGGCGACAACGCCCAAACGGATGGCACCACATGACTACCAAACCCGGCCAGAACAGCAGCCCGAATCCAGCGGCTGGTCCCCAACCCTCCGCCACAGGCAATGTGCAGGTGTCCGGCAACATCATGATCGGGCTGTCCCTCGATGGCACCATCACTCATTCCAACGACGCTGCCTGCGAGGCCTATCGTCTCGACGCGCACCAGGTGATCGGCAGACCATACTCCGACCTCATTCCCGCTGATCGCCGCGATGAGCAAGAGCAGATTCTCACCCTGCTGCGAGGCGGCCAGGGAGCTAAGGTGCCTCAGACTGTCCGCTCGCGATCCAATCGGGAACTGTTCGCCGTGGCCGTCAATGCCGTGCCCGTCATCGATACTACCGGGCAACCGCACGGAGGGGTCGTCATCGAAACCGATATCACCGAACGACTTCAAACCGAGAGCGACATCCGGCGTGTCAATGAAATGCTGATCCATCTCAACGCCCGGCTGTCGCAGGCTTTCAAGGACAATGAGTCGTTCAGCTATTCTGTCTCCCACGACCTGCGCGAACCGCTGCGTGCCATCAATGGCTTTAGTCAGGCGCTCGATGAAGACTACCGCGGCCAGCTCGACCAGCAGGGTCAACACTACCTCGACCGCATTCGGTCCGCCGGCGAGCGTATGGCCCGGTTGATCGATGACATCCTTCGCCTCTCGCGCCTCTCACGCCAGGATCTCGTCTTGCGCCCGCTCGATATTGCCGAACTCGCCCGCCTGATCATCGATCGCCTGCACCAGGAACAACCGGAACGCGAGGTCGAACTGGTTATCTGCGACCACATGCCCGCCATCGCCGACCGTCGACTGCTGAGCATTGCTCTGGAGAATCTGCTTCGCAATGCCTGGAAGTTCACTTCCCATGCCGATTCCCCCACCATCGAGCTCGGCGTCACCCGCCAGCATGATCAGACCATCTACTATATCGCCGACAACGGCTGCGGTTTACACCCGGATCAGGCAGAGGAGATCTTCCTGCCTTTCAGACGAGGCAAACAGGCAGACAACTACACCGGCAGCGGCATCGGGCTGGCTGTCGTCAAACGCATTATCGAACGGCACCAGGGCCGCATTTGGTGCCAGTCGAAACTACACGAGGGGACTACCTTCTACTTCACACTGGATATTCGGGAGTGATTTCTACATGGTCGAACACTCATCACACGACTCAGAACAAGACAAAGCCTTAACGCCAGAAGACAAAACCATCCGCATCCTGCTGGTCGAGGACTCCGTTGACGACGCTGAATTGCTGCAGCGCCAGTTCCGCAAGTCCGGGCCGTCCATCACTGCCGAACGCATCGACACCCCCGAGGCTCTCGACAAGGCCATCTCCAAGCCCTGGGATCTTGTTATCACCGACTGGTACCTGCAGGATTTCACCGGACTCGATGTTATCGCTAAAATCAAGCGACATCAGCTTGACATTCCCGTCATCATGGTCTCCGGTCAGGCCGGGGAAGAAGCGGCCGTCGAAGCCATGCGGGCCGGTGCCGCTGACTACATCCTCAAGGATCGTCTCTCGCGACTGGTCCCGGCCGTCCAGCGAGAACTCACCGAGGCGCGCAACCGCCAGAAAGGCCGCGAGGCCCGTACCGCCCTCCGGCACAGCGAAAGCCGATTCGATCTGTTTATGACCCACCTGCCCGGACCGGCGTCCATCAAAGATCAATCCGGTCGCTACGTTTTCGTCAACGAACACTTCGAGCAGCTGATCGGTGACTCCGCCGACAATATCATCGGCCTCACCGTTCGCGATCTCTGGCCCGCCGAACTCGCCGCCAAACTTGCCCAGGACGATGAACGTGTCCGCGCCATCAATTCTGCCATGGAAGTGGTCGAGGAATTCGAGCTCGATGGTCAGCGAGTCAGCTTTCTCACGGTCAAGTTCCCGCTGCCGCAACCAAGTGGACCGCCTATGGTCGCCTCCATCGCGCTTGATATCACCCTGCGCCGCCAGGCCGAGGAACGCGTCCGAAGAACCACCCAACAACTCGAGGTGGAACGCGAAGCCCTCAAGGACAAAAACATCGCCCTGCGCGAGATCATGGAACGCCTCGAGGTCGAGCGCGACAAGGTCAAACAGAACCTCGTGCGCAATGTCGAACAAGCTGTGCTCCCGCTCATCCAGCGCATGAAACAATCCGCCGATCAATCCATGCACCGCAACTTCGATCTGCTCATCCAGGAACTGCGCGAGGTCACCTCACCATTCCTCAATACCCTGCAGAACCGCTTCACCAAACTGTCTCCGCGCGAGTCCGAGGTCTGCCGCCTCATCCGCCGCGGTATGACCACCAAAGAAATTGCCGAAACACTCACGCTGTCACCCCTGACCGTGCAGAAGCACCGTGAACTAATTCGTCGCAAGCTCGGGCTGACCAATAACGGTGCCAATCTCAACACCTTCTTGCGATCAATCGATGAATGAACCGGCCGGACCACGATCCGGCGGAAGGATCCGACATGGCTAAGGACAAACTAAAGGAGTACAAGAGCAAACGCGACTTCGACAAGACCTCCGAACCCAGGGGCGGTAGCCGATCAAAAGGCGGCCGCGCCTTCGTTATCCAGAAACACGATGCCAGCAACCTGCACTATGACTTGCGACTCGAGATCGATGGCGTCCTGAAATCCTGGGCCGTCCCCAAAGGACCGTCAACCGACCCCTCCGAAAAACGAATGGCCCTGGAAACCGAGGATCACCCCCTCGGCTACAAGGACTTCGAAGGCGTCATCCCCGAAGATGAATACGGCGCCGGACCGGTCATGGTCTGGGACCGCGGTACCTACAAGAACCAGAAACGCGAGAAAGGTAGACTCCTCGCCATGGACAAGGCCTACGACAAGGGGCGCATAGAAGTCTGGCTCGATGGCGATAAGCTCAAAGGCGGCTATGCCCTCATACGCACCGGCAAGAAGTCAGACAACCGCTGGCTGCTTATCAAGATGAAAGATGATGAGGCCGATGCCCGCCGCAACCCGGTCTCCAGCCAACCCAAATCCGTGCTGTCCGGCCGCACCCTGAAACAGATCGAATCCGACGAACGCAAAAAGCAGAAACAGAGCCAATCATGAGCCTGCTCCCCAAACACATTGCGGACCAGGCCACCCAAAAGAGCCAGCCCGACTTCACCAAACCGATGCTCGCCACCCTCACCCACGATCATTTCTCCGATCCCGACTGGATCTACGAGCGCAAACTCGATGGTGAGCGCTGCCTGGCCGTCTGCAAACGCAAGCGGGTCACGCTGTATTCGCGCAACGAGAAAAAACTCAACACCACCTATCCCGAACTGGTCGAAGCTCTTGAGGCGCAGGATGCCTCCGGCTATATCATCGACGGCGAGATTGTCGCCTTCGACGGTAACGTTACCAGCTTCTCACTGCTGCAACAGCGCATGCAGAAGAAAAGCAGGGAAGAGGCGCGACAAAGCGGCCCTAAGATCTACTACTACATCTTCGACATCTGCTATGCTGATGGGCACGACCTCAGCAAGGTCCCGCTCAAGGACCGCAAGAAGGTTCTCAAGAAACTACTCGATTACTCTGACCCGCTACGCTTCACCAACTATCGACGGGAAGAAGGGGAGAAGTTCCACACCGAGGCCTGCCGCAAAGGATGGGAGGGCATAATCGCCAAACGCTTCGATGCTCCCTATCGCCACAGCCGCTCCAGGGACTGGCTGAAGTTCAAGTGCGTCAACCAGCAGGAGTTGATCATTGTCGGGTTCACCGACCCCGGCGGCGACCGACCAGGGTTCGGTGCCCTGCTCGTTGGCTATCATCAGAACGACAAGCTGCGCTATGCCGGTAAGGTAGGCACCGGCTACGACCACGACACGCTCAGATCCCTGCGCCGCAAGATGGACAAGCTCAAACGCGAATCACCGCCGATCGACGATGACGACATCCCCATCAAGGGCGTCCACTGGGTCAAACCCAGACTTGTCGGCGAGTTCGGTTTCACGGAGTGGACAAACGATGGCCGCCTGCGCCATCCCCGCTTTCTCGGCCTCAGGCGCGATAAGCCCGCCAGCAAGGTCACCAGGGAGTCAACCGGATCATAGGAAAGGATATCCAGCCCCATGTCAAAGTACTCATTCGATATCTCGCGCGAAGAGAAAGTCCTTTATCCCCACGACCAGATCACCAAGGGCGATATCATCGACTACTACCGCCGTGTCTCCGAATATATGCTGCCACTCATCAAGGATCGGCCGCTCACCATGCACCGCTATCCCGATGGTATCGACGGCAAAGACTTCTTCCAGAAGACAGTACCCGACTACTTCCCCGACTGGATTGAACGCATCTCGGTTGGCAAGAACGAGAAATACACACAACTCGTCGCCCGCCGCCAGGACGACCTCGCCTATCTCGCCAACCAGGCCTGTCTCACCGTACACATGTGGCTTAGCCGACAGGATAAGCCCGCCACCCCGGATCGAATGATCTTCGATATCGATCCCCCGGGGGAACACTTCGCACCGGTCCGCAAAGCCTCGCGCATCATCCTGGATTTCTGCCATAAGCACGACCTGCCGGTCTTCTGTATGCTCACCGGTTCGCGTGGCGTTCACCTTGTAATTCCGCTCCGTCGCGACTCCGATTTCGACACCGTCCGCGCCACAGCCAGAGACTTTGCCGACAAACTCGCGCAGCAATACCCTGATCAACTCACCACCGAACAACGCAAGGACAAGCGCAAAGACCGCGTGTATCTCGATGTGTCCCGCAATGCCTACGGCCAGACCACTGTCGCGCCATACACGCTGCGCGCCAAGCCACACGCCCCGGTCGTAACCCCCATTGACCCTGAGGAACTCACCCAGCAAGGCATGCATTCAAGGCGCTATACGGTCAGTAACATTTTCCGTAGATTGGCCCAGCGCTCCGATCCCTGGCGCAATATATCGCGCTCGGCAATCTCCCTCAACAGTGTCAGGAAAGCAATGGAGTAACTCGCGAGATAGCTTACGAGCGGGTTGCCCCGCTGATGCCGGCGCGGTATATTACGGCTTGCAAAGGAGACAGCATGTCTGAGAAAGCACGGAAATTCAAGGCCGAGCGCGAACAACTCAACGAACTCATCCTCTCGCGCGACAACGTCAATATCAAGCGCTTCTTCGGTCTCGATAGCGCCGTCTATCGGGAAGGCGCCCTCGATGAAAAAACCAAGGAATTGCTCGGACTGGTGGCATCGCTGGTACTCAGGTGCGATGATTGCATCACGTACCACACGCTCCAGGCACGGGATCACCAGGTCACCGATAAGGAGTTCGATGAGGTTCTGTCCATCGGCCTGATTGTGGGCGGCTCCATAACCATTCCCCACATCCGTCGCGCTACACGCCTGTGGCAGGAACTGGCTGAGGATGAATGACTCACTTCACCCGCGAACAGTCTTTGGTTGAATATGCCCGGCTGTTCGTATAATTAGACAGACAGTTGACCCGGTGACGAAGACCCACAGCTACAAAGATCGCATGGAAAAACAACTGATCAACCAGATTCTCGCCGCTGCCGCCAGCGGCTACAAGCATCAGGTAACCTGGCGCCGGCACCTTCACCAAAACCCCGAGATCGCCTTCCAAGAGCACGACACCACGGCCTTCATCAAGAACGCATGCAAGGAGCTTGGGCTGACCGAACGCAAGCTCAAGATGAAGACCGGCGTACTCGCCAAACTCAAGGGCAAGGCCAAATCGCCCATTGTTGCCATCCGGACTGATATCGATGCCTTACCTGTCACCGAACAGACCGATCTGAACTTTGCCTCTCGCCGTCCGGGCTTCATGCACGCCTGTGGCCACGATATGCACATGGCCACCGTCCTCGGCGCAGCACGCATCCTCACGCAGTTCACCGACCGTCTCCCGGGTACCGTCCGCTTCCTCTTTCAACCCGCTGAGGAACACCCACCCGGTGGCGCCCGGCCAATGATCGCTGAGGGCGCTCTCGACAATGTCAGCGCCATCCTCGGCCTCCATGTCGACCCCCATGTCCCGCTTGGCAAGATAGGCCTGCGCGATGGCGTCACTATGGCCTCCGTCACCGACTTCGATCTGATCGTCCAGGGGAGAGGAGGCCACGCGGCCCGACCACAAGACGCCGTCGATGCCATCGTCGTCGCCTCCGAACTGATCGGAGCACTGCAGACCGTCGTCTCGCGCCGCAGCGACCCCATCAACTCCGTCGCCATTACCTTCGGACGCATGGAGGGTGGGACCGCCCGCAATGTCATCGCCGATGAGGTCCGCCTGACCGGCACCGCCCGGACGCTTTCCGCGGCCGACTCCAAACGCGTCCCCAAATTCATCAAGCGTGTCGCTGACAATATCTGCCGTGCCCACGGCGCCAAGGCCCACATGAACCTGATTGCCAGCTATCCCGTCCTGTCCAACTCCGCGAAAGTCAACGCCGCCTTTCGCCGCAGCTTCGAGAATCTCTACGGCAAGGGCAAAATCGTCCTGACCGATCAGGTCCTCGGCGGCGAGGACTTTGCCTGCTACCAGGAAATTGTGCCCGGCGCTATGTTCCGTCTCGGCATCCGAAATCCAAAGATCGGCGCCGACAAGCCCTGGCACTCACCGAAGTTCATCGCCGATGAAGACGCCCTCCAGATTGGCGCCGCCCTGCTGGCTGCAACTGCCATCGATTTCCTGATGGGCACAAGAGCATGAAAACCGCTCATCTAATCATACTGCTGGTCTGTATTACCGCGGTCGTCAGCCCAACTGCCCAAGCCGAACCACTCGATCAAGCCACCACCTGGTCCGATTTCAGCTACGTGCGCGACATCGCTACCTCCATGACCCATGTCTACTTCGCGACGACCAACGGCATCACGGTCTACAACAAATCCACACGATCCTGGGAAGCACCCCTCACCGGCACTGAAGGCATCGACCACCAGGATATCCAGAACGTCTACTGCGACCGTTTCGGCGAGAAGATCTATGCCCGCACCAGCCACAACCTCTACGAATACGTGCCGCTGTTCCAGCGATGGTACCCCGCTGCTTCGCTGCCCGAACTGAGCAATGACTCCCGGCATGTCCAGCCTCCGGATATGCTCGTCACACCCTTCGGCTTCTCTTACGGCGATCCGGGCGTTCTCTACGGCCAGTATAACCGCACATTCTCCTTTAACGTCGTCGTCGATGACGGCAGCGGCGATATCTGGGTCGGTACCTGGGGACACGGCGCCGCCCGCTATGCCCCCCCGACCAACGTCATGGAAATGCTCCCCTTCGGTCTGTTGCAAGAACGAGTCAATACTATCTGGGAAGAGAACGACATGCTCTGGGTCAGCGGGGCCGTGTTCAACAGTATCCGGACCGGCATCACCGGCTTCGATCGCTCCGATACCAGCTTCACCTACATCGAATCCGGCGTTATCCCCGGTTTCCCGCAGTACGATATCAATTGTCTGATCGGCGACAGCGCCTACTTCTACATTGGCACCCCCGACGGCCTCTACGTCATGCACCGCCAAAGCGAAATGGTCGAATATCGTGTGACTGAGCGATCCGGGCTCATCGACGACAACGTGCTCTCGCTGGCCGCCAACGGCGACACGCTGTTTATTGGTACCGAGGAGGGACTCACCATCTATACACCCACTGGCGACTCGTTGTCGTACACAGTTCCCACCGCCCTTGCCGGATTACTGATATGGGATATCCTCCCGCATGACAGCACCGTCTGGATCGCCACCGAACAGGGCGCCTTCCGCTATTCTCTCACCGATGGCCGCCTGCAGAAGTTTCAGGACCCGGAAATGGTGCTCTTCGGCGATGTCTACGATCTCGAAATCCACAACTCCACCCTGTGGGGCATCTCCAATGACGGCGCGCTTCAACTCGACCTCGTCACCGGACACACCGTCGCCCACCGAGTGCGCATTGATGACGTCTGGCCATCCGCCATCGCCGTCAATGACTCCATCGCTGCCATCGGCGGCGACAATGGTCTCCTGTTCGTCTTCCACACGGTTGATCCCGTATATACCCGACGTTTCGACACCTTCGACGGCCTCCCCTCGACAACCATCTTCAGCCTCAAGTTCGATGGTGACTACCTGTGGATCGGCTCCGAGGAGGGCCTCACCCGCTTCTGGTGGAACAACCCCCGTCGCGTCGACTGATATCCCTGCCGATAACTCTGCATATGAGAACCGTACGGCCCAGTTGTTCTCTCCCCCTGAGCTTTAGTATTGCCCGCGCCGTACCGATGTGTTAAGATGCTGTCAGTCAGGCAGTGCCACCTGTGTAACCGGCACCGCCAACCGCCGTTAGTGGGACCGTAAACGTGCTGAAACTACTCAACAATTTCTGGATAAAGCTGATCGCCATCGTCCTCGGACTACTGCTGTGGTTCCATGTGGCAACCGAAAAGGAATACTCATACCAAACCTGGCTGCAGGTCAACGATGTCGTTCTTGGCGATGAACTCACGCTCGCCCAGAACCCGCCCGATTCACTGCTGGTGACTGTCTCCGCCTCCGGCAAGGCACTCCTGCGCCGCGACTGGCGTACCGGCGGTGTGCGTATCATGGCCACCCAGTACAAAACCGGACGACACAACATCAACCTCAACGCGACCAATACCTCCCTGACTCGCGGTGGCAACACGGTCGCCCTGGAGGATGTGCTCACACCCAGTAACATCGCCTTGCACATAGACCATGAGGCAGAGGTCCAGGTGAATGTATCCCCGGCGCTGATTACAACGCCCGCACCCGGCTTCACTGTGCGCTCCATCTCCGAGCCGGTGCCTCCCAAAGTGACCCTCCACGGTCCCCGAAGTCTCCTCGGTCGCTACAATGTCGTCTATACCGAGGAGCGCGAACTGACCAACCTGCGCAACAACATCACCATTGCCTTACCCCTTGAGACGCCCACAGGCTATGGCCTCTGGCTCAGCCCCGATTCAGTCCGCGTTTCCCTCGAGGTCGTCCCGGTCAAGACCCGTGTCTTCAAAGACATTCCAGTCGTCGTCTATAACAGCCCCGTCAACCGCACGATCACTGTCGATCCACCGGCAGTCGACGTCGAACTTACCGGTCCACCCAGCGAAATCGATCTGCTCAACGCGAATGCCATCGCTGCCTCCGTCGATTTTCAACAACGTTCCCCCCTGCAAAAGGCCGAGGTAAAGGTGGATATACCGTCTCGTTACCAACTGCGCGGCACCGATCCGGATTCCGTCACCATCAGCTTCGAATAGATATACTCATGAGCGAACTTACTCTCGGAATTGAAACATCATGCGATGAAACCTCGGCCGCTGTCGTTGCCGATGGCCGCGATATTCTCTCCAATGTCATCCTCTCCCAGACCGAACACGCTGTCTTTGGCGGCGTTGTCCCGGAGGTCGCCGCCCGTGCCCATATCAAAACCGTGGTGCCTATCTATACCGAGGCGCTGCGACAGGCTGACGTCACCATTGACCAGATCGACCTCGTCGCCGCTACCCGCGGTCCCGGGCTGGTCGGACCCCTGCTCGTCGGGCTGACCTTCGCCAAGGGTGTCGCCTTCGCCTCCGGCACGCCGTTTATCGGCGTCAATCACATGGAAGGTCATATCGCCGCCAATATCCTCGAACACCATGACCTCGACACCCACCACCTGACGCTCGTCGTTTCCGGCGGTCATACGATGCTCGTCGAGGTCAGGCAGTTCGGCGAATACAACATCCTCGGCCGGACTCGCGATGATGCCGCCGGCGAAGCCTTCGACAAGGTCGCCAAGCTCATGGGGCTTGGCTACCCGGGCGGCGCCCGGCTGGACAAACTCGCAGCCGGGGGAGACCCTGCTTACTTCACGTTCCCCCGCGCCATGAAACACGATGACTCCTATCGCTTCAGCTACTCCGGCCTGAAAACCGCCGTTGCCCTGCACCTCGAATCACTCACCGAGCAGCAGTTCGAACAACACAAGGCCGATATCGCCGCCTCCTTCCAGGAAGCCGCTGTCGAGGTCCTCGTCCTCAAGACCGTCAAGGCCGCCACCGAACTCGGCGTGCGACATGTCACCATCAGCGGGGGAGTGGCTGCCAACAGCCGCCTGCGCTCATGGCTCTCCGATGAACTCGCCAGGCACGGCAAGCACCTGTTCTATCCCTCAATCAAACTCTGCACCGACAACGCCGCCATGATAGCCGCCGCCGGCTACTACTCCTTCAAACAATTCGGCCCAGGCGAGTTTGTCGACAACGCCGTCCCGTATCTGCCGCTCGTCTCATCGCAATAGAAAATCGCAGTAGGAATACCGCCCCCCGTCCCCAAAACACAAAACCCCTCCGCAATAGTTGCGGAAGGGTTCGCTCATTCTCTTACCGATATCTCTCAGGCTATATCAACCCATGAGCTCCTTGCGGTTCTCATCGGTGACTTCAACCACCTGAGTGCGAAAACGCCAGTGCCCGTCATCGGTCTTCACGGCCTTGACCAGCTTGACAAATTCCCGCTTCTTCTCCACCTCGCCCGATGCGGCGCGACGAAGCTTATCGGTGAAACCTACTTTCTTAGCCACGTGAAAATGCCTCCTCTATGTCGATTCTATCACGTTCCTCTTTCGGCAAACCGGCCAGCTCCCGCTTGACCGCCAGCAATGCGCGGGTGGTCTCCCACAGGATCATGAAATCCCGGTTCTCCCTAAAATGTTCCGCAGCCTGGCTGAAATGGGTCTCCGCCTTGGCATACTCTTTCTGCCGAAGCGCCAAAAGGGCCTGACAATACGCTTTCTCGTGCGGTGACAACATAAACTATGCCTCCTCCCGAATCAAGCGCTCAGCCTCTTTGAGCCGTTTGACATACGGTTCGACCTTATAGCCATTTTGCTTGAGGTAATATATGATAAACCCCGACAATAGCAAGGCATCTTTCTGTCTTTGCATAGTAGCCGACCGAAGCGCCGAATCAAGCGCCGAAAGCACGTGTTTCCGACCGTGCGATAGACTTCCGAACAACTGCTGCATACGGCCTAACACCTTGTCCAACCGCGCGATAGTGTCCTCGTCCGGCTCCTCCGGAACACTCGGCATAGCCGCCGGCTTCGACTCCGTCGGCATGTCGCCAACCGCCTCCGGACCCCGCTTGAGCACCAGTCGCTGACGCGCCTCTTTCGCCTTCGGCTCCCAACGGGAAATCTCCGAGCGAATCTTCATCGCCGCCGCGCTCTGCTCACCCCGGTTGTCCAGCGACTCCCGGATCTTCGCCAGCATCGGAGCAATCCGATTGATGTCTCCTGCCCGAAGCTGTGGCTCGCTCAACCAACGATTGTGCTCCGCAAACCACTCCCCAATCGGTTCCGTGATATCCAAACCCTGATCAGATTCCCGGGTCAGGTCATCCAGCCGATTGATCCCCCGAAGCACCGATAAGCGCTCTTCCTTGGTCGCCACCACCTGCTCCAGAAAAGTCTCCAGCAGGTTCTCCAGACGCTTCAGCGAACGTGCTTGGCTCACTGCCTGTTCTCCAAAATCGTTTCCGATATCCGCCGCGAGGCTGTCTGCAACCGCCCCGAGGACTTCTCATTCAAGTACGACTCAAACAACCCGGCCAGACGCTCAATCATCTTCTCCAACTGGTCCGAGGACGTCTGCGGCCGACGCTCCGTCTGCGTGATCAACCCGGCCAGCTTCAATTGCGCCAGCTTGCTCATCGTCGTCTGCTCATCCAGCGGACTGTGTTGACAAATCTGGTTCAGCGAACGGTGCCCATCGACCAGCGCCAAAATGTTCCACTCGCCGGCCTCCAGGGCCACATCTCGCGACCGCCCAGACTGAGAGGCGCTGATCGTCATCACCGCCTGCACATCCGGCAACGTCTCGCGCACCATGTTCGCCTCGTCAACCCGCCGCAAACCCTCAAGAATGACGTTCTCGACCGAGATGCGAACCGTGATCTCCTCGTCGGTCGGAAACTGGTTCTCGTAAAACTTGAACGAACCCGTCTCCCACGACAACAGCGAGTATAACAATTCCTCAATCTGCTGACGGACCACCGATTCAAGATCAGCACGGTCTATAAACCGCTTCTCGATCAAAATCTCACCCAGTCGCTTCGAGTTCTCCGTCCGCGCCTGGATCGCTATCGCCTCCTCGAGCTGCCCACCTGTTATCACTCCCCGGTCACGCAAGAGCTGGCCCAAATGAAATGTCTGACGGGGGCCATAGCCGTACACAATGTTCCCCCCCTTGAAGTAGACCATGACGATCGAATCGTCCTTCTGGATACCTAAGGTCCCTGACTTGCGGCCGGCGGCGATTAGCTGGAAAATCTCCGGTAAGGTGAAGCGCTCAATGCTACCTTGTAAATCCAGATCCATAACTGCTCCCGCCACAATCTGTTACCCAACCTTCACGCCGCCCAAACAGGCTTGGTCGCTATGCGACTATCAGACAACAGATTACAACATATTGATTTTTCGATGATCGCGAATTCGTCTATATCACAAAGGTTTACGATCTTTGCTGCCACAAACCACAATAACCAATCTCACAATCCGAGTCAATAAGCTTTACAACAAAATTTCACGCTTTTTAACTGTCACGTCTCTCTATATACTACGCCCCAAATAGCGCCACGATTACCCGCGGCGCCACATTAAAATATCACAACGTATTTTGGCGTACCCAGAGGGAGTCACGGGCATGAGCACGCAGCCCAAAATCGAACAAATCGTCATCCAGACCGACACCGCCCGCATCAAACTCTCCACCAGTCGCACAAGCTACCTCATTGACAGTGTGCTGGCCGATCAATGGCACCTCAAACAGGGTGTCGTCCTCACCGATTCCCAGGTACGTGCCATCGAAACCGAGGCCGACCGCTTCGCCTGCCGACGCCAGGCCGCCAGTTACCTCGCCACCCGCGACTACAGCGAAAGAGAACTCGCCCTGCGCCTGGCAAGCAAGGGCCACCGCCGCGAGCATATCGATGAAGTCCTGACCAGCTTCCGACGCCGCGGGCTCACCGATGACACCCGGGTCGCCGCCACTCTTGCGCGCGCTCTGCTGCGCCGGAAACCATGCTGGCGACCGTACATCACTTCGTATCTGCAGAACAAAGGGATCGACCGCGATGTTGCCGAGCTTACCGTCGAAGCGGTGCTCACCGACCAAAGCGAGATTGACCTGGCCACCCGCGCCCTGCGCCCACGTATGCGCGAGTACCACCAGATTGGGCTTGAAACCGCCCGGCGCAAAGCATATAATTACCTCTCGCGACGCGGGTTTGGCTTCCAGGCCGCCCGCGAAGCATGGGATATCCTGAGTGCACAATCAGACAAAAATGAGGATGCCGACCATTAATACCTCCGAGATTAGACAGGCCTTCCTGGACTACTTCAAGCGCAACGATCACACCCTCGTGCCGTCATCGCCGGTCATCCCGCACGATGACCCCACGCTGCTGTTCATCAACGCCGGCATGAATCAGTTCAAGGATGTCTTCACCGGCCAGCGCCAGGTGCCCTACTCGCGTGCCACCTCCTCCCAGAAATGCATCCGCGCCGGCGGCAAACACAACGATCTTGACAACGTCGGCTTTACCGCCCGCCACCATACCTTCTTCGAAATGCTGGGCAACTTCTCCTTCGGCGACTACTTCAAAGAAGAAGCCATCACCTACGCCTGGGAATTCGTCACGCAACACCTCAAGCTGCCCAAAGACCGGCTCTATGCCACCGTCTTCGAAACCGATGACGAAGCCTTCGAACTCTGGGAGAAAATCGCGCCACAACTCAAGGCGGGACGCGTCCTCCGTTTTGGCAAAAAGGACAACTACTGGGCAATGGGCGATACCGGCCCCAATGGTCCCTGCTCCGAACTCCACTTCGATCGCGGCGAGCGTTTCGGTACCGGCCCCGAGGACAAGGTCAACGGCGAGACTGACCGCTTTGTCGAAATCTGGAATCTCGTCTTCATGCAGTACGATCAGCGACCCGATGGACCCCTGCTTGACCTCCCGCGTCCCTCGGTCGATACCGGCGCCGGCCTCGAACGCATTGCCGCCATCATGCAGAAGGCCGACACCAACTATGGCATAGATATCTTTCAGACTCTCATCCAAGCTATCGGTGACCTCACCCACACCAAATACAGCGACAACGTCGCCTCGCATCACGTCATCGCCGATCACATCCGTGCCCTGTCATTCGCTATTGCCGACGGTGCCGGGATCTCCAACGAAGGCCGCGGCTACGTCCTCAGGCGTATCCTCCGACGTGCCGCCCGCCACGGTCGACAGCTCGGAGCCGAGCAACCGTTTATCTACCGCCTGGTACCGGTGCTCTCAGACCTCATGGGGGATACCTTCCCCGAACTGCGAGAGAAACAACAGCACATCCAGAACGTCATCAAGACCGAGGAAGAGTCCTTCCTCCGTACTCTCGAGACGGGCCTGCAACTGTTCGACAAGATTGCCTCCGAGCTTAAGAAGACCGACAGCACAACGGTAAGCGGCGAGGAAGTCTTCAAGCTCTATGATACCTACGGCTTCCCCTACGATCTCACGGAGATCATCGCCAACGAACAAGGACTCACACTCGACCGCCACGGGTTCGACCAGGCCATGGAACGCCAGCGCGAACAATCCCGCGCCGGCAGCGCCTTTAACGTGGCACATTTTATCTTCGAAGGGGACTTCCGCAAGAGCAATCTGCCGCCAACCGAATTCGTGCGAGAGGGATTAAGCACCGAGGCACACGTGCTCCAGATTGCTTTCGCCGCTGATAAGCTCGCCGTCGCTCTTGACCGCACCCCCTTCTATCTCGAGGCCGGCGGCCAGATCGGCGACACCGGACGCATTTTTACCGACGACGCTGAGATGGAGGTTACCGATGTCAAGCTTGTCGAAGATGTGTACGTTCACGTCGGTCGATTGACCAGAGGCGAGAAGGATGGGCTGATGCCACCAACGGTGGTTACCGCCCAGGTCGATGACCAGCGCCGATGGGACATCATGCGCAACCACACCGCCACCCATCTCGCCCATGCCGCCCTGCGCAAGGTGCTCGGCGACCACGTCAAACAATCCGGCTCCTACGTCGGGCCCGACCGCCTGCGCTTCGACTTCTCTCACCACCAACCCATGACCGAGGACGAGATCCGGCGCGTGGAGAAGATCGTCAATGAGCGCATCGTCATCGGCTCCGATGTTGCCACGAATGAGATGCATGTCGAGGACGCCAGGAAAAGCGGCGCCATGGCGCTGTTCGGCGAGAAGTACGCCGAGCGCGTTCGCGTCGTCGCTGTCGATGATTTTTCCAGGGAGCTCTGCGGCGGCACCCACGTGCAGAACACCGGTCAGATCGGCCCCTTCTTCATTATAGCCGAGACCGGCATTGCCTCCGGGGTCCGGCGGCTTGAGGCCGTCACCGGCCGCGAGGCCATCCGCTATATGCTCGACCTCAAAACGTTCCGCTCCGAGGTCGCGACGGCCGTCGGTCGCCCCGAAACCGAAGCCCTCGAAGGTGTGCACCAGCTTGTCGCTGACCGCAGCTCGCTCGCCAAGGAACTCAAACGCGCCAAGACCGAGATGTTCTCAGGTACCGGCAAGAGTGTCGGCAACCAGCAACAGGTGGGTCCGGTCACGCTCCTCACACATGACTTCGGCGACACCGACCGCGACACCATGGCCGGATGGATCGACACGCAGAAAGGCTCCAGCAATGCGATCGTTGCCATCGCCCTCGGCAACGTTGGCGGCAAAGCAACCTACATGG
>CAZXRO010000034.1:2505-16579 GCA_964642435.1 uncultured Ignavibacteriales bacterium | reverse complement strand
GTAAGGTATTCAAAGGCGCCCTCGCGCATAGCTTCGATGGCATTTTCGGTAGAGACGAAGCCGCTGATAACGATGACGGGGACATTGTCGCGGCTTTGTTTTATCTGCCTGAGGACCTCGAGTCCTGAGAGGGTCGGCAAGTTAACATCGAGCATAACCAGATCGATCTCATCGTGGGAATCGACGTAGTTGCTGACCTCGGTTCCATCGTCGAGGAACTGGAAGGCGAATTTGTCTGAGTCGAAGAGGTTAGCGACCGACTTGGAGAGATCCTTGTCGTCGTCAACCAGAAGTATGTTTTTCATCGTCCTTTACCCTTACTGGTCTACCCTATGTATCGGCTGAAACGGGAAAAGTTGTAGGGGGAAAGACGGAAAAAGACTCTTATCAGTGGCCTTTTTCGGCTCTTCTGAGGTTGTATTTGTCCATGAGTTCGTAAAGTGTGGTCCGGCTGACCTCAAGTTGGCGAGCGACACGAGAGATATTCCAGTTTTCGGCGATGAGGGCTTTGACGAGGTGTTCTCGCTCGGCGCGTTCTTTGACCTCCTGGAGGGTCTTGAGTTCATCGTCGACTTGGTCTGTACCCTCGGTGATTGGAGCTGCCAGGGCGAGGTCGGCGGCGCTGACATTTTGTCCCTGGCAGAGAATGACCGCCCGTTTGATCTTGTTTTCGAGTTCTCTGACATTGCCGGGCCAGCGGTGTTCGCTGACGGCCTCAATAGCCTGTGCGGACAGGGTGAGTCCCCTGCGCCCCTGGTCTTCTCCGAATCGTTCGAGGAAGTACCGGGCGAGATAGAGAATATCCTCGCCTCGATCCCGCAAGGGGGGCAGTTCGATCTGTAGGACAGAGAGTCGGTAGAAGAGATCCTCTCGGAACTTGCCGGCGGCGACCTCCTGGTCGAGCTTGCGGTTGGTGGCAGCGACGATGCGCACATCGAGCTTAATCTGCTGATTGCCTCCGACCCGTTCGATGCGGCGATCTTCGATGAAGCGCAGCAGCTTGACCTGGAGGGAGAGTGGAAGCTCCCCTATTTCATCAAGAAAGACAGTTCCCTCGTTAGCCTGCTCAAGGCGTCCGATCTTCTGCTGGCGGGCATCGGTGAAGGCACCCTTCTCGTAGCCGAACAACTCGGACTCGAGGAGGTTTTCGGGGATGGCGCCACAATTGATGGGGATGAACGGCTTGTCGGCTCGAGGGCTTTGACGGTGGATGGATCTTGCTACCAGTTCCTTACCGGTGCCGGACTCGCCGGTAACCAGGACGGTATAGTCGTTAGTTGAGACGGTCTTTATCAGGTTGAACACCTGGTGCATGGTTTCCGAGGAGCCGATGATACCATCGAATCGATCTCGTGCCTGCAGTTCTTCCTGCAGGTTCTGTTTCTCACGTTCCAGTTCGTACAGGTAGAGGGCACGGTTGATGACGATCTTTAGTTCGGCAATATCGACGGGTTTGGAGAAGAAGTCATAGGCTCCCCGGTCAATGCAGAGCAGGGCGTTTTCTTTCTGGCCGTGGGCGGTTACCATGATGATCTTCAGGGCGGGGTCGATTTCGAGAAACCGTCCAATAAGGTCCAATCCCTCTCGTTCGTCCTCAGCACCGGTGAGAGACAGATCCAGACAGACAACGGCGGGTCTGCCCTGCTGCACCTGGCGCATCGCCGATTGTGAGTCCTCGGCCTGAAGGACATTGTAGTCGGCCTTCAGGGCAAAGTACATTTGTTGGCGAATGCCCTTTTCGTCATCGACGATAAGAATGGTGCGACTGGTATCCATGGTGTCATTCATTTTATCGGCAGGCAGACGGTAAACCGCGTTCCCTTTCCCTGTTCAGATTCTACCTTGATCTCGCCGCCCATTTGGCGGACGGCCTCGCGGGACTGGTACATACCGATTCCAAGTCCCTTTTTCTTGGTCGACATAAACGGTTGAAACAGCCTGGTGCGCAGGAAGTCTTCGCTCATCCCGCACCCGGTATCGGTTACCGAGACGCAGGCTCTGGGTGTCGCTTGTGTGTCATTTTCCAACGATGTGGCGACCTCGAGCCTGCCCTTTACGGGCATCGCCTCAATAGCGTTTACTATAAGGTTTTCGAACACAGATGCAAGCTTTTGACGGTCGCCGATGGTGTCTGGCAGGTCTGCGAGTTTCTCGGTAAACGTGATACGTTCGATCTTCTTGACCTGTGTCTTGCTGATCACCTGGCGCAGAACATCATTGATATCGACACTGGCGAGATTGACATCGTTGGAGGGGCTGTCGGTGAGGCGGGCGATAATCCGCCGTTGTCTGCGAGCGGCATCGCCTATGGTCTCAAGCATTGATTCGCGGAATTCGGGGTCATCGAGATTTGTACGGGCGTTGGACAGCAGCAGATCCAGCATCCCGACCGAGTTCTTGAGGTCATGGAGTACGAAGGAGGACACCTTGTGAAATGACTCAAGTTCCTTGGCACGCAGCAACTGCTCAGTAACACGGGTGTTTCTTATGGCGAGAGCAATGGGACCTGAAATGGTCTCGAGGAGCTGACCAAGTTCGGCGGGATCATGGTCGGCGATGGTGGGAGCGCTGATGGCGAGTATTCCGACCAGGTCTTTGCGGCCGATGACGGGCACGAGCATATACGGTTGGAATTCCAGTGAATCGGCGAGAGCACCGTGATCGGTATCAATCTCCGGGGTTCGTTCTATCATATCCTCCCAGATGATGGGGCGGCCGAAGCGATGGAGCCATTCGACGAGTTCGAAGATGCGTCGCTTGTCCAGTGGTCGCTGACCGCCGTTGAGTCGGCTCATGAGATAGTGATCGCCTTCGATGTCCTCGATCAGAACGCCGGAGCTGATGCCGTAGTTGCTGTGAAGCAGCATGTGCAGTCGTTCGAGGATTTCATCGGCGGTTGAAGACTCGGCGATTTCATCGATAAACTCGCGGTAGTCAAGTTTGGTCGAGTGGCGATAGGTGGATACCTGGGTGGAGCGGGCTCTCCCCTGCAGTCGGTTCATCATATATATGGAGATAAACAGCAGGATAACCAGCAAAAGCGAGAGGACAGGCAGCAGAACGGCCTCGGACTGCCCCAGGCCGTGGAACACCTGAGCGAGCAGGCCGACGACCAAGAAGAAGATGCCGCCATTGATGATAACAATGGATGAGTAGGCTGAGCGTCGGGTGACGACGACCCCGACGGTGCGTGGATCGTGTCGCCTGAGGTGGATCAACAGCAGCAGTGCTACCAACGGAGCGAGGGCGGCGGCAGCGACAAACACCCACAGGGGGATGCGGTTCCACAGGAACTCGAGGGTGGCGAGAAAGAATATGGCGCCGGTGACGAGCAACATCAGATAGAGGCCAGTTGACAGGCGTCGCTTTTGTGAGCCGAGGGCGGTGCGGTAGCAGTTTTCTATGTTATACAGACCTGACAGGAACGCCCAGAGGTAGAACAGGATAAGCAACAGGGTCCCGCCACTGAGGGTGAAGTAGCCATTGAGCAGGGTGCCGGGGAAGTAGGTCAGCACGGGTTCAGCGATATCGGCGATGGCAAAGGCGGTGGAGAGCGCAAAGGCTGCAAACAGCATGAGTCGGCGTCGATCGAGCTGGCCTTGCTCGGAGGGGTCCCGGCCCCAATACATGGTAAACAGCAGCCAGCTAAAGGGCAGATAAGCGGCGGCGATACCGAAGCTCATTTCTCCCCAGTGAAAGAAGCGATAGGAACTGTTCAGGTAGAGGGCGACGGAGAGAAGCAGGGCACTCCAGTTGATGAGCGAGACAGCGAAGCCCACCTGGTCATACCGTGAGCGGGCTGTCGCGAGGGCCCAAAGCGCCATCAGTGCGATGAGCGTTCCGGATGCCCAGAACAGGAGTTCAAGGGGTTCCAATCACTATCCCTCCTCGGATACCAGCAGACGCGTCGTTGTCCCCATCCAGAAGTAGTTGGCAAAGAGATCGGCTATGAGGCCACCGAACAGGAGCCAGTAGACGAGCTCCGGATTGAACTTACTGACGATCGTTTGCGGGTCATTAAGAAGAGAGAATCCCAGTGGCAGAAGCATGATGAGTAACGCAAGAAAGAAGCTGGTAAAGGGATTTCGTACAAAGATCCTCAGGGACCTGCCGAAGGCGCCGAACAGGCTGTCGCGGAAGACAATCAGGGCCGGGATAACATAGAGGAACAGGGCCAAGAGGACTATGAATACGAGGGGCATCAGTCCAAAGGTGAAAGCGGCCTGGCGCCGGGGTGATCCGACCAGTACCGATTCGAAGATAACTGGGAGGAGCTGTCCGGTGGCGAGGATCAGGATATTGAAGAGAAGCCAGGCACCGATCAGTTTCGCGGCAAGTCGGCCGGTGAACCGCCCGGCGGATTCTCCCTCGGCCCGGAGGTACCGTCGATAAAAATACAACGCGACCAGCCCGAGGACAACGCCCTCGATAATGATGCTGACCACGGTCTTTGCCCAGCCGAAGAAGTAGGGCAGCAGCAGGAAGTGTCCGGGATAGTGTGTGAATCCTCCGGCGGGTTGCTCGCCAAAGAGCGATGTCCAGAGAGAGATGATGCCGTAGAACATTGGCGACAGGAAGTCATAGTGCGCGTACAGCACAAGCCAGTTAATGCCGAACAGAGCGAGCAGCAGCAGCCAGATTTTTCCTGATCCGAGTTGCTTGAGGCTATCGATCCACAAGCGGACAAAGCGGTTGATGCCAGAGACAATACCCATATTCCCGACTCCCTTACGGAATGGTTACGCTAATCGTGTTTGAACCGGTTGCGGCTCCCTGTTTGTCAAAGACAAAGACGCGCCAGTAGGTGGTACCGTTGGGTGCATCGTAGGTTCCGCTGGTGGTACCATTGCTGGTGATCAGCTCGACCAGTTTCGAATCGGTCGTCACAGAGGAGCTGCTGGAGCGATACACCCGGTAGGACGCGAAGTCAACGGCCGGGCTCTGGTCCCAGACGAGCCTGACCCGGTCGGTGTCTTCGTCCGGAATTCCAAGCAACTCGATGGGCTCCGGGGGAATATTGGCCTGTGTGGTGACCGTGACGACCTGTGAGGCTGCTGCCTGTCCGAATGAATCGTAGACGTAGACGCGATAGTGGTACGCCTGGCTCTCGTTGAGGTCATCATCGAGGAAGCTGGTCGAGTTGCGATTCGATATAGCCGCTACCAGCGTTGATGACGAGGAGACGCTGGCGGCGGTATCGCGGTAGACCCGATAGGAGAGGAACTGTTCGCTGGTCGCCTGGGTCCATGACAGTGAGACCTCGTATGAGGAGAGCACGGTGGCGGTGAGGCTGACCGGATTAAGGTCAGCGGCGATCCGCAGCACCTCGGGAGCGGTCTGGCTGATGGCCTGGTTCCCGGCGGCATCGGTGAAACTCCCGGCGACAAGGCCGGAGGTCAGCGAAAAGCCGTTTGGTACGGTCCACTGGCGCGTGTATACGCCGGCGGGGGTGGTTTCAAACAGATCAAGGCGAGAGATACCACCGAAGTTGACACTGGCGGTGCCATCGGACTCTCCGGCATCGAGCGTAAAGGTAATGGTGTTTCCAGGATGGAAGACCGTGTCAGTAGGTGTGAAGCTCACGGATTCGATGGCAGCATTGCGATCGAGGTTGATCTGGTCACTGATGTGGTTAGCGCTGCGGCCACCATCGGCGAACAACAACTCGGCATAGACGGTCTTGAGACCATCACCATCGGACAGGCGGAAGCTGGTCTGGGTGCCGGAGATTGATTTCCACTGGGCGGTAAGGCTATCCCCTGTTTCGTAGAGGCGAATGTCGGTTATTGAGGCGGGCGTGTTGAGTTGTATGGTCACGTTGCGGGAATTTGTAAAGGGATCATCGTTGTTGATAAGCAGCGTCAGGGGCGAGACGATAATGCCGACGGGATCGGGGCGTTCGCATTCAAGTCCGGTTGACATCACGGGGGCCACCGTGACGAGGTAGGCTCGATTGGCGGCCAGCTGGGTGAAGGTATAGCTGTAACTTGTGGTGGAATCCCAGAGGGTGTAGCTGGTATCGGTGGTGGAGGCGATATAGATGCGGAACCGGCGCACCTGAGTTGAGTCAGTGATCTCCCAGGTCACCGATGCCATTTGATCGGCGAATGAAGAGATCAGGTTAACGATGCGCGGGCAATTCTCTGGCACTGAGCGCAGCGGGTCTTTGGATTCGATTTCGCGATCACAGGCGATGATTGCGATCGTGAGCACAAGGGCCAGGACTATGACAAATCGATTCATTGCAGTCACTTCCAATCAAAAGGATTTGCTCAGGGTAACACCGATGTGGTTCATGTCGGCCTCGGGGGCGATACTGAACCCTTTGACGGTAAACGACTCGCGTCGTTCCGGGAAGAAGATGTAGGCATCGAGGACGTTCAGGGCCCAGATGCCGATCAGTCCGCCGAGGGTAATCTGTCGTGTTGTCTCGGCGTTGTATGCATCCTCCTGAGCCTGGTCCAGCCGGGGTTGCAGTGCTCGCAGTTCGGCGAGGGTCCCGGCGGCGGAGAGGGAGTCGTATTGGGTGAGGAGCTGGTCGTAGTCATCCTTCTTCCCGCTGTAGTTGTCCTCGGCAATCAAGAAGGCTGTGGTCGCTCCGAGGGCCAGAAAGGAGAAGGCCAGACCTTTTGTTCCCTGGTCGGAGTAGCGCTGTCCCCATCCGGGGATAAACAGGGAACGCGCGGCAGCTTTCCATCGCCGCTTGGGCGAGAGATCGACCGACAGTTGTGACTGGAGGCGCGGATCGAGATTGACACGGGTGGTGTATTTCTCGTAGCCATCCTTGGCGAATTCGACTTCGTATGTGCCGACCAGCAGTTGTTGGAACCTTGCCGGAGTGACGCCACTGACGGTGACACCGCCTTTGAGTGTCACGAGCGCCCCCTGAGGGTTGGACTGAATCAGGACTCCCTCGACGGGATTGCTTTGTGCCGACACTGTTGAGAAGATCAGCAGGGTTGTTGCGATGAGCGTCAAAATCCCTTTCAACGTCTTATGCCTCATATGTTTTGATTAGAGCTCTTTTTGATAATATCGGAATGATAAGCGTTTGATTGATGTCAAACAAGGCCAAATAGGAAAAAGGCCGCGAGAAGCTCGCGGCCAGTAATTTTCAGAAGAAAGAGTGTTTTCTTGCGGTTTAGCAGGCTCCCTTGCCGGTAATGACGACCTTGACTGTCTTCAGGAGGATCTTGCAGTCGAGCCAGAGTGACCGGCTATTGATGTACTCCAGGTCGTATTCCACTTTGCGCACCACGGTGTCGACTGATGAGTCATAGCCGTTTTCGACCTGGGCAAGGCCGGTCAGGCCGGGTTTGACGGCAAGACGACCGGTGTAATTGTCGACCTCGCGCGAGAGTTTGCTGACGAAGCTTGGGCGTTCCGGACGCGGCCCGACGAGCGACATATCACCTTTGAGGATATTGACAAACTGAGGGATCTCGTCGAGGCGTGTCTTGCGCAGGAATCTGCCAATGCGGGTGACTCGAGGATCGTTTTTGGTTGCCCAGACCGGGCCACATTTTTTCTCGGCGTCCTGAACCATCGTGCGGAACTTGACGAGATTGAAGGGGCGGCCCATGATGTTGTTCTGGCGACGATCAGACTGACGGCGATCGCGCACATCGGCTTTCTGGAAAGCTCTGCGATCGCGGCTTCGGCGGTTGATCCCCACCCTTTGCTGGACATAGAAGACCGGTCCGGGTGAATCAAGTTTGATGAGGACCGGCAATATTATCCATAGAGGCAAAGTGAGCACCAGACCAACGATAGCCCCGATGATGTCCATAGAACGTCGAATAGCACTTGAAATCATACGTCTGGCCACTTCCGGTTTCACGATCCAGGCCGGGACAGCGAACACAAAGATCGCTGAACAGAGCACGATCAGCAAACCCACAAAGTACTCACTGAAAATGTAACTTAGTTGACTGCCGAAAGTCAAGGAGCCGCCGGAGGGGACGGCTGGAGATACTGCTTCGGCACCACTGGCCAGACCATAACGCACCTCAGCGATGTCAATCGACGCAGCTGTATCAGAATGAAGATTCATCTGACTGTTGAGGTTGTTATCTGCACCATTCATTCAGGATGTATCCTAATTACCTAATTGTCCGTATTGTCCGTTTAGTGTGTCTTGTCAGGGATTTGAGCAAACCTCCTGCCAATTCGGAGAAGAGAGTAGAAAGCGGACATATAACCCCATCAAATCAACAAACGACAGAGCTAACGCATTGTTATATAAGTTCTTAGGATAATGGGCGGATGGGCTGATTGGTGAGTGATGAATGAGGGCGATCGGGTGACGGTTAGAGTGTGGGGGGTACCATGACTGCATTCACACATAACATGCAATGAATTGCGCAGCTAAAGGGCAACATGATGCAAGAGAAAAGCCAGCCGGGGTGCGGCTGGCTTGGGGAGAACCGTGTAAGCGGTGTCAGTTCTTAGACATTGGGTACAATCTGCTGGTCAATATCCGAAGCCCAGTGTAACTGAAAGGCGGTGCAAGTCTTGTCCTGAGTAGGTGTCACTTGGGGTGTAGGCGTAGTCGAAGCCGGCCTGGGCGAGTCTGATGCCGGCTCCCATGACCAATCCGGAGGACAAGGACCGCTGGTCGTCTCCGGGGTAGAGATTCAATCCGGCCCTGATGAAATACTGGTAATCCCAGGTTAGCTCAAGTCCATTGCGGATGACCATGCTTCCATTGAGCCGTCTTTCAGCCTCGAAGGAGGTTGTGAGCCAGTGATCGAACGGCCAGGCAGCAATGCCGAAACGTACGCTGGTGGGGAGTTTCTCGGAGACATTGTCGAAGACCATTTCGGAGCCGAGGTTATTAACCGTTGCGGCCAGTGAGGCCCATTCGAGGTCGACCTTGATGCCGGCATCGCCGGCGAAGGTGGAGGCTGAGATGTCATCGAGCTGCTGGTTGATGAATTTACCGGTGACGCCGACGGCAATATTGTCTGAGAGCCTCATTCCGAGAGAGACGGCGCCTGACCAGTCATAGGCATCGATCTCGCCCTGTTCGTAGCCATTGGCATCATAGCGGGTAATCTGCCCATAGTTCAGGAAAGTGATTGAGGCCGCCATAACAGCCCTGTCGGAGATTCGGAAGCCGACCGAACCGTGTTCGACGCTAACGTCCTGGTACCAGGCGAAGTGACTGAGCGAGACCTCTCCAGACTGAATTGAGGTCAGGCCAGCGGGGTTCCAGTATGAGGCCAAGGCCCCGTCGGCGATTGCTGAGTACGCGCCTCCCATGCCGGCGGGGCGAGCTCCAACTCCGATATTCAGGAAATCGGCCGCCGTCTGACCCCCGACGGTGGCCGCCACTGAGACGCGGCCAATGAGGGCCGCGATGATGATCAGGACAATCCATCCGAGGACGATCCTGTTTAGGTTTTTCTTTGCCATCCCTTTACCTCTTTCTTTGCATCTTTCTGATGCCTTAGTAAGGCAATCAGGGTGCCGAGAAAGAGTTACCTCCTCGCGAGTCCATTCACAATTCAACCGGCATGGTGCCGGACACTATAAGCCATTGTTAAGTAATGACTTGTCTCCCACTCCCCGGTCCGAAACCACCCTGCGGTTTAGCGAGCAACCGGCATGGCGTGTTGGCTGTCTGGAGCCGAACTGTTGCGGTGTTGAACAGGCCCTCTCGACTTACAGAGCAAAACGGAGCTAACGCGCCTTAAGTCAGGTGTTTATTCCTCCATGTGCCGTCCCTGTACACCTGTGCTATCATTGTCGGAATTCTGAGCACAGTCTTTAGACGAGTATTGGGATCGGTCTATAGTTTCAGCGCTGAGCATACCTGAACTCGCATTTGGTGTCAACAAAAAACCGGAAAAGATTTCCTGCCACTAACCTATTGCGGCATTGTTGGTTATCGCGCACGTATTGCTCCGCGCCGTTGAGTTAGTTACAATTTTCACAATAACTCAACGAAATACAAGACAAAACTGATTAAGATTATCTGGCGGGAGTGTAGAAGGTGGAGAAAAATGCGTGGAGGCGCGGGATGTTGAGGCCGGGGCTATGGCAGACGGGAGAGCATCTGTTGAAAGCGGTCCTTCCCCTGGATCAGGGTATCGGGGAGGGGTTGCAATTGGTTGACCTGTTCCTTGACATTATTGATCCGTTCCTGGGTTTCCGGGTGGCTTGCGAACAGGTTTTCGAAGACGTTTCGTTCGCCTCCCCCCCCTGCCTCGGCGAGCGCCTGGAACATATCGGCGGTGGCTCTGGGATCATAGCCGGCGCGGGTCATATAGATGACGCCGTAGCGATCGGCTTCTCGTTCGGCCTCGCGGGAGTAATCGGCGAAGGTGAGGTTGAGTCCGATACCAATGGCGGCATCGAGGGCCTGACCGGCGCCTTCCTCACCGAACACGAGCTGGTAGGCGAGTTGGGCTCCCATAGCAGCCTGCACTCGCTTGATGCCATGGCGAGCGACGACATGTGAGATTTCGTGGGCCATGACGGCGGCGAACTCGGCCTCGGATTCCATGATCTTGAGCAGACCGGTGTAGAAGTATATGAAGCCGCCGGGGGCGGCGAAGGCGTTGATCTGGTCTGACTGGATGACCCGAAACTGGTAGTCGAGTCCCTTGCGGTCGGAGACGGCCACAATGCTCTGGCCGATCTCGGTGATGTAGTTCTGCCAGACGGTATCGGGCAGGATGGTTTCCTGTTGCCGGATCTGTTCAGCCATACCCTGTCCAATGGCTACCTCATAGCTGGTGGGGATCAGGACCAGCGACTGTTTTCCGCCGGGACCGGTGGTAGCGCAACCGATGGTCAGTATCATGAGGGTAGTGACGAGAAGGGTACGAAGGCTCAACATAGGTAGCTTCCTTACACAGCGGGTTTAGTTGACGGTCATCGTGACGCGTCCTTACAGGTCGGTTTTCTCGGCGATATCGCCGATAACCGGCAGTTTGTTGTTTTTGCCCTGTAGTCCGAAATAGATGCCGGCGATGCTGAAGGCGATCGCGACCAGCAAGATGGCGCGAAAGATGAAATCGGAGACGGGGTCTATCAGCATGAGGACAGCGACTATTTCTATAAGAAAGAGAATGACTCCCTGGCGCGCGTGAAACTGGGCGTTTCGATCCTGCTTCATATTGAGTAGCGGTATGAAGCAGAGGAATGGGATATAGGACATCACGGCCACCATGCGTGCATCTTCAAGGGTTCGCATGGGGCCGGCAGTTGGTCGGTCTTCGTTGAGATTCTCGGGGCCGGGGGCATGATGCTCCTCGCGCGGCGGGTCGGGTTTGCTGTGGCCGGCGTGCTGGTCATCGTGTTCATCGGCGAAGAACTTATCAGACATAGAATCCTCCATAAGGCCCCGGGGGCGGTGGCGGGCAGCGGTGTTTCGCCCTACTGAGGCCAGAACAGCTCGTTGTCGGGCTTGGGAACAGTGAGTCGAATCCATTCGTTGTCCGGCCAGCTTTCGAGCTGCTGTCTATCGGCAACAACGCTGACCGTGAATCCAAGTTCCCCGAAGCCGTCATCCCACAAGTCGCTTCGTCGGAAGGCGACCTCAAGTACACTATCCAGTTCGGCCCGAGTGTCGGGCTTGCCCTGGATGTTGAGGGTGCCGTCGGCGGGCTGGATAGTCACGGGTATTTTGTCCGGGACAAACAGGTCGAACCGGAAGCCCGTTCCCTTGGGGAAGTCTACGGAGGCGGCTCGGGTGAAGTCAAGCCTAATGTAGATCCATTGGTGGTCAAAGCCGAAGTGGATGGATGAGATGAGTCGATCGCCGCGGTGCATTGCGCCGCCGGCAATTTCACAGTTGTACATACCGGCACCGGACCACTCGTAGAAATGTGACACGCGACCGTCGATCTCGGGGGTGATCAGGGTATCGGGGTTTTCGGCGATGGGCACCTCTGCCCCGTGGTGAATGGGGCTAAGCAGCACTATCGGGACATCGAGGCCGAGCAGTTCATAGACGGCAATGAGGTGTCGGCGGTAGGTGCGATCGAACTGATCGTTGTACTGACCACGATGCTCATCGCCGTACCACCAGCACCAGTCGGAACCTTCGGCGATATAGATCTGTCGCCATGCCTGGTTGAGTCTGGTTGTATCGAAGTCGGGGTTGTCCTGCTCGAATTTGACGAGTGCGTCGCGGGCAGCCGAGAGAAGATCCCAGGCAGCGTTGTCTTCGCTGTGGCCGATCCAGATGCGGAAGTTGTGATTGATCCAGGACCCGGCGAACAGCCGGGGCAGCTCGCGACCTTCGTTCTGGCCGGCGGCCCGGGTCATGGTGACGGTCTGGAAGGCAGGGTCCGTTTCAAGCTGGTCATGGAGCAGCCTGAGGAAATCGATACCATCGTTTGCGAAGTACTCCCAGGCATTTTCGCCATCGAGGATCACCGGGACGACGACCTGGTCCAGGTCTGATGCGAGCAGTTCGCGGATTCGTCGGAGATGCCCGATGAAGTCGGCGGCTGCCTTGTCGGCATCCCACTCGGAGTAGACGAATCCGATTCGGTCGGAGAGGGCGCGGTCGCGGAAGAACATTTTGAGCTTGTTCTTGTAGTTGTAGGCGGTGTGCAGCAGATGTCCGCGAGAGGGGCGTCCGGCCTTAACCATGGATTGATAGAGGATGTCTTCATCGGTGGCGATCCATTCGACCTTCTGGTCGATAAACAAATCGGCGACTTCTTCTGAGACTGAGCCTTCGGATGGCCACATACCCTTGAGGGGTTTATTGAAGACAGACTCGAATTTTTCCCTGGCCATTCTGATCTGGGCCCGGGCATCCTCGGGGTGTCGGAACCTGAGGTGCGGGAGAGCGATTTTTGGGGAGGCTTCGAGGGCTGAATTGGTATCGCACAACAGGGGCAGAATGGGGTGATAGTAGGGGGTGAAGGAGATATCGATGGTTCCCTGCTCGAAGAGCTTCTTATAGGTTGGCAGGATTCTGGAGATGAGATTGATTTGCCAGTCGAGCAGTTGGTTCTTCTCTTGTTCGGTGAAGTGCTTCCCCTTGGCAAAGAGGGATCGGATGGGTTCCTCGGTACGGAATCGTGGGTCTATCCAGGTGAGGTTGGACCAGACCTGAATGTCACGCAGCTCCTCGGAGGCAAACAGTGCCGGCAGGATGCGGTCATGGTAGTTCGTGGTGACCTTCTGGTAGAGCCTTTGGAACCGTTCGTACGGTTTAATCATTCGGGCGGGATTAGCTAAAAAGAAGGTCCTGAGGATTTCCGAGCGTTGTGCCTGGCTTAGTTGATCGGCAGGGATGCGTGAGAGTTCGAGGTGCGGGTCGGTGCCACCGTGCTGGTAGAGCTCCAGTTGGTCAAGCAGGGCTGGGACCAGATTGAAGGTGGCGGTGAGTGTTTCATAGTCGCTGAGCAGCAGCGGCATATCGAGATAGTCTTTGATAGCATGGAGGCGTACCCAGGGCATGAGGAGCCGGTTGGTGCCCGGCTCCTGGTAATTCGGCTGGTGCATGTGCCATAGAATGGCAACTTTCAGGGGAGTCTGTGAACTCGGCAACGGCTCTTCCCCACTATGATGGCCACCTGAGGACTACGGCGTGGTTGTAGCGGCAGGGGTGGCGTGTTCGGCGTACAGCAGTTTTGCTCGCTGGGCCAACTGGGTATCTTCCCACCGTTCGACGATGATATCGAGTTGTTCGCGGGCGGCATCATAATCGTTCAGCAGGAGTTGATTGCGCATAATGCCCAGACGGTAGTCGCCGGCGAGGGGGCTATCGGGGTACTCCGAGAGTGCCAGTTCGAAATTCTGGACAGCGGCGGAGAAATCTCCCTTGTTTTCGTGGGCGGATGCGATGCCGGCGTAGGCGGCTGATCTGCTGAGGATATCACCTCGTTGTCTTGCGAGGTAATCCTGCCAGCTGGCAATGGCCTCGTCGTAGTTGCGCATCTCGTAGTTGATGCGTCCCAGGAGGAAGCGGGCTCGGTCGGCGTGATCGGTGCCGGAGTAGTTTTCGATCAGTTGCTGAAAGGACATCATGGCGACCTGGTTGTTGCCGGCCCGGTACTCGTTGGTTGCCTGGGCGAACTGCGCGGCAGCCTGACCGGATTTGGCC
>CAZXRO010000034.1:0-2495 GCA_964642435.1 uncultured Ignavibacteriales bacterium | reverse complement strand
CTGGGCGTTAATGAAATAGACGATTGCCACGATGACGACGATAACGGCGGCTACTCCGAGGGCATAATACTGCCAGTTTTCCATCACCTTCGCCCTGGAGGTTAGCATGAAGGTGGCGAACTTATCTTCTTTTATCTGGCGTTTACTCAGCTTGACTTTGCTGTGCACTGGCGTCTCCCGACTACTATGCTTACATATTCCTGCCCGACTTATTGTGTTGTATCGGCAGGATTTGCAGTGAGGTTAGGCAGAGCGGCACAAAGTGCCGTCTGCCGTGTCATTCGTAATTCTTAGAAGTACCCCGTAAACGAGAATTGCAGGTGGTGGTGCCTGTTTTCAATCGTTCCGGTGACCGGGTATACCCGGCCATTCTCGAACATACCGATAGTTGCGATATCGCGATCCATGGTCGAGTAGGTATATGCCCAATCAAGATAGATCTGTTCCCAGTGCAGTCCCGCGCCCAGGGAGAAATTCATGTCCACAGTAGTGGATGTCTCGAGGTCCTCATCGACGCTTGGGGCGGGGATGGGATTATAGCCGAAACCGAAGCGCAGGGGCACCTTGGCGAAGCCGGGCTCCATCATGTATTCGGCCCCGAGGCGGACACGGAAGACGTTGCTCCATTCGGGGTCATACTCGGTGAAGAATTCCTCGTTGTCGCCGCCCGGATCGAGAAAGAGGCTATCGAGCACCAGGACCTGTTGTCCGCCGAACGGCTGATAGTCGAAGTCGGCTGCGAGGAGCCATTTTTCGGATGGCTTGAAGCCGAGACCAAAGGCGAGCCGGAGAGGAATCTCGTACTTGGTCTTCTGGTCGATGACGTAGGTCGTGTCGGTGCCCTCGGGTTCAATCCTGAACTCTCCCTCAATTTCCTGCTCCGGGTCAAAGCCCCGCGCCTGGGTAATCCGAACGATGTCTATTTCGCGATCTGCAACGAGAGTGAATGGCGTTTGCACGAGCAAGCCGGCGTCCCACTTATCGCCGTTGTACTTGAAGCCGAGGGCGAAATTGACGCCGCTGAATTTCGAGGTATCGCGAGAGCTGGTCTCCACCAACACCTGGCCACGCTGGCCGCGGCTGTGCGGGTAGTCATCCATGAAAATACCGACCAAGTCTTCGCGCACGCTGGTACCGGCGTAGATATTGACGGTTGCGCCAAAGGATATGTTGGAATAGAAGCGCGTGCCGAAGCCGAGATTCAGGGCATAGAGGCCGCCTTCGAGCTGGCTGGTGAAGTCATAGGTGTTGAAGGATGAGTCTTCTTTGACGTTGGTGCCCTCTAAGACGAACATAGTTTGATAGGCTTGGTGTCTTCCGCCGTATTCGCTGTACTGGTTGAAATTGCGGGTATAGCCGGCGGCCCCGACGAACTGGTGGCCCTTGATACGCAGCGGGGCGGCGAAGGTGAGAGAGCTAATGGCGCCGAGCGATCCGCTGTGATCCACGTTGAGCGCTTCGGCAGACAGATTACCGACAAGGCTGTTGCCTGATCCGCGAGGTATAAGGGACCCGTAGGCCATGCCCATAACGGGGTTTTCGAGCAGGTAAATGCCGGCCGGATTCCAGCTGATACCGTAGGTATCATCGGAGACGGCCAGATAGGCGTTGCCCATGCCAGCGGCCCTGGCGCCGCCACCTAAGAAGTTGAAGTCGTAGTCTTCATACACACTGCCACTGAGAGAAGTCTGCGCGGAAACCGAGGCAGCCCCCAGCAGGAATAGCATCACAAGCGCCAAGCGGGCCAATTTCATTGAAAGCTCTCCTTATAACCTAACCAACAGTCTTTCATCCACCTACGGTGTAGACGTACAAGATCCGAAAACAATGCAAAAGTATATGGCAATAATATTGGGCTGTCAACGGATTTTCGGTCGTTTTACAGAGGCGTATCTTGTTATTTGGGTAATACTTGCGGCGATTGGTGCATAACAAGAATACCCCCGGCAGGAATTGAACCTGCGGCCCGCGGTTTAGGAAACCGCTGCTCTATCCAACTGAGCTACGGGGGCACGATTGTGTTGTCGCTGCGGCCGTCCCTGATGGGGGGCTTGGCGTGACTGTCAAGTTAGGGAGCTACGGTTGGGACGCAAGCGAAAACAGCATGGGGTTATTCGGTATCGAAGGTGATGAGCGTGTTCACATCCCAGCGGCTGAGTTTCTCGCGCCAAGGCAGGAACGAGAGTTCTATCACGGCGCTGATACCGACGACGACACCGCCGAGTTCCTCGCAGAGTTGGCAAACGGCGGCGAGGGTGCCACCGGTAGCGATGAGATCATCGATGACAACGATGCGATCGCCCTGGGCGATAGCATCGACATGCATCTCAAGGGTGTCGACCCCATACTCGAGTTGGTAGTTGGCGGAGACGGTCTTGTAGGGCAGTTTGCCGGGTTTGCGGGCGGGCACGAGGCTGAGTCCGAGTCGATCGGCAAGTATGCCGCCGAAGATGAAGCCCCGTGATTCGATGGCCACGATCTTCTGTGCCTGCTTG
>CAZXRO010000033.1:0-16864 GCA_964642435.1 uncultured Ignavibacteriales bacterium | reverse complement strand
ACATGCTGGTTGGTAGTGTATGGACGTCTTTATAAAAGACTTGCTTTGCTAATTGCCCCTCTTTAGAGAGCCTCGGCAGTCTCCTTGGAGGCCTTGTCCTTGGAGCCGCACGGCTGCGAGCAGTCACCCTTGGTAGTAGCCGAGGCCATCTTGGCACAGGTACCGCTCTTGCCGGTTACCGGACAGACACCGCCGGCCTTGGTATCACAGCTCTTGCCGGTGGCCGGACACACCTTCTCGCCAGAGGCGGAACTGGTGGCCACAGCGGGGATAATCTCAGCCTTGAAACCCTTGTCGGCCACGGCCTTTACCATGGTCTTCTCGCAGGTCTGGTCGGCCTTCACCCACACCATCGCCGTGCCTTCCTTGTAGTTGACCTTCTCTACCTTGTGTACACCAGGGGAGTTGGCCAACGCGGCCGTCACGGCCTTTTCACAGCCACCGCAGGTCATGCCGGCGATATTCAGGTTGCGAACTTCATAGGTGACACCGTCGACTGTGCAGCTCTTGCCATCCTTAACGTCACCAGCGGCCATGGCGGCCTTGGTGCCCTTGTAGGACGAACAATCAGACTTGCTGCCAATCATGGTGGCGTTGGCCTTCTCGGCCTTGTCAGCTTTGCTACCGCAGGCGTAGGACTTGCTCTCGGCATTCACTTTGGTTGCCGTCGAGGCCTTGTCCCCACCACAAGTGTAGGCGGTCGAATAGGTAAAGGCGCCAACCAAGGCGAAGGCTGCGATCAGTGCGATAGAAATTCTGGAAATCTTCTTCATTGTCTCACTCCTTGCGATCTGAGAGGTTCTTCCGTTTGCAGGTCAGTGGATCATGTTGTCATTTGGAGGGGGGTGAACCTCGCTCTTGCCCCTTGTAACCCATCACCCCCTGGCAAAGTTCCAGTAAATGGATCAAAATAGTCCAATAACCGCAGATTTCTTCACCCCGGCCTCGGACGGATAGCCCGCACCCACTGGACGGAACCTATCATCCAACCCATATAAGCACATATTCAATAAGGGGTTACAGATCACTCAACGACCGCGGCGCTGGCGACGGTTCGCCACGAAATCCCAGATTACATAGCCCCCCAGGTTATCCACAGAACTGAAATACGCCCGCCCCCGATTCAACTCCGTCAGGCGCGCAATGAACTGCTGAAGATAGGGATCATCGGTCACCATAAAAGTAGTAATCGGGATTTTCTTCTTTCGGCAGATCACAGCCTCATCCAGCGTCCGGTTGACAATCCGCGGGTCAAGGCCTATGGGATTCTTGTAGAGCGTACCATTGGGCCGGGTGATCATCGAGGGCTTGCCGTCAGTGATCATGAAGATCTGCTTGTTGGCATGCTTGCGCCGCATGAGTATTTGCCGGGCCAGACGGAGCCCCGCCTGCGTGTTGGTATGATAGGGCCCCACCGCCAGGTATGGCAGATTCTGGATACTGATCTCCTCGGCGGTATCACCAAACGTCACAATATTCAGCGCATCCCCTGGATACTTAGTCAGGATCAGCTCGGTGAAGGCCATCGCGACCTGTTTCGCCGGCGTAATCCGATCCTCCCCATAAAGGATCATCGAGTGTGAGATATCGATCATGAGCACCGTCGCACACGAGGTACTGCGCTCGGACTCATATACTTCAAGGTCCTGCTCAGTCAGATCCAGCCCAAGATCGCCACTGCGGGTGATCGAATTGAACATCGATGATGTATAGTCGATCGACCGGAAATTGTCCCCGAACGAGTACTGGCGCTTCTCCGGCAGCGGCTCATCGGAGCTGCCGCCTTCATAGGGCAGCCGATGCTGTCCCTTGCCCGAGGGGCGCATCTTCTGGAAGATCAGGTCGAAGGCATCCTGCCTGAGCTGCCGCTCACCCCTGGTTCCAAGTTGCAGTCCACCTTGGCCTTCCTTGATGAAGCGCTGTTCCTTGAGCTTCCGTTCGAACGCATCGAGATCGTATTTGGCATCGAGAATACCCTTCTGCTGCAGGCGACGCATCAAATCCAGCGTTTCCTGCACATTCCCGTTGAGCTTCATCAACAGGTAGTTGAAGATCGACATCAAGTCCGACATGTCCTTCAGTCGGGCGTACAGCTCATCATCCCATTCTGAATAGACAAAACGCATGCTCAGTTGCCGCCTTCCATGCCGCGCAGCATATCGGAGAAGACGTCGCCGTACTCGACAGTGGCATTATCGCTCTCGCGCGCTATGATATTATTGTGGTGCAGCCCTTCCAGCACGAACTCCATCATCAGCAGCAATTCACGGTCGTCATCGACCACCAGGTGCTCCCTTACAATCCGGTCAAGCCCGGTAATTGAGTTGAGCTTGCGACAATACTCATCGAATGACATTTCGTCAGATATCTCCAGCCGGCGACCGCTCTTGAAAAAATCAACCACTGCCTCATAGGGATTCTCTGGCTCAGGTCGATCCTGGTTCACCCTGCCTTTGGACGGCTGCGGAAAATGTCGCAGAAAAACGCTGTTAATCGCCTCCCCGATAAGGTTCTGCACCACCAGCGACGCCCCCTCCTGCTCTCCCTCATAGACCAGTTCGACCTTACCACTGACAGCGGGCAGGATGGCGTACAAATCACACATGCGAGGATACCGGTCCTCATCCTTGTTGCGAAGCACCCGCCGTTCGATATTCGCCAACAATGTTTCATAGGCCGAGATCGATACCCGGGCCGAGACACCGGATGATTGGTCGACATACTCGCTCTTGCGAGCCTGGAACGACACCTCTTCGATAATGTCCCGAATCAACTCCGGCATCCTGATCGGTGCATCCTGAACCGCCGCCTCCTGCTCGGTGATCTTCTTTGCCTCGGTCAGTGACCGCGGATAATGAGTAACCACCTGCGAGTCAATACGATCCTTCAAGGGCGTAATGATCGTCCCACGGTTCGTGTAGTCCTCGGGGTTAGCAGTGAAAACCAGCAGCATGTCCAACGGTACCCGAAGCGGGAAGCCTCGCACCTGGAT
The DNA here is from genome assembly GCA_964642435.1 of uncultured Ignavibacteriales bacterium. Classification (GTDB taxonomy): domain Bacteria; phylum Zixibacteria; class MSB-5A5; order GN15; family FEB-12; genus WJKG01. The sequence goes on along the minus strand of CAZXRO010000033.1, from coordinate 13,872 downwards.
GTCATTCTCCTCCAGTATGTTAAGCAACCCCACCTGGATTCTCGGCTGCAGGTCCGGAAGCTCATTGATGGCAAAAATTCCGCGATTGGTCCGCGGCACAATACCCCAGTGGATCACTTCCTCGTTGGAAATGTCCAGCTTCTCGCGCGCCGCCTTGATGGGATCGATATCCCCGATAAGATCCGCAATCGAAACATCCGGAGTAGCCAGCTTCTCATGGAATCGCTCCTGGGCCGACAGCCAGGCGATCGGCATATCGTCACCTTTCTCGGCTACCATGCGATGTCCCATCGGTGAGATCGGCGATAAGGGATCCTCGTTGAGCATGCTGCCCGGGATCACCGGCGCATACTCATCGAGTAGACCGTAGAGCTGACGGATCAGGCGGCTTTTGGCCTGACCTCGCAAGCCGAGCAAGATGAAGTTATGGCGCGACAGCAAGGCATTCTCGATCTGCGGAATCACTGTCCGATCATAGCCAACAATCCCATCGAACAACGGTTTCCCTTGGACCAGCCGCTGTTTCACATTGTCGCGCAGCTCATCCTTCACCGAGCGAGACTTGTATCCCCATTCCTTTAGCTCACCCAGAGTCCTGGGCAATGCATTGTAATCCATTCGTGTCTGTCCTCAGTAGTTGCGGGTTTGAACTCAAGGCTTCGCCCGGCCGACTCCCCTCAGAAGCCCGTTGCTGCTTGTGGTGTAACAAAAAAAACGGCAACAGGTTCATCGCCTGTCACCGCTATAATCTACTCAACCCCCAACAAGGAGCCTTACTGCTACGGCGCCAATGACTTGAAATACAACTCGCGTTCAGCCTTCGGAACTGAGGAACTCGGCAATTGAAGCACTTCCACGGCCTGACCATGGGTACCCTTGATCACGATGATGTCGCCGGCATTCACTTGGTAAGCAGGCTTGGCGTTGCTCCCGTTCACCTCGATCATACCGCTGTCCGCCAGTTTCTTGGCGATTGTCCGACGCTTCACAACACCCACTGTCGACAGAAAATCATCGAGCCGCATCCACTTCCCTCACGTCGACATACGTCCTGTCCTTCAACTGGACAATCCAGTCATCGATAAGCTTACCAGTCTTATCCTGACGGGCCATCTCCTTGATCTGATCGAAATCATTATCCAGCGTCATCTCCGACTCCCTCCGGTAATCCAGCAACTGCAGGATATGAACCCCCTGCTCCGATGTTACCGGTCCCCGGAACTCACCCGGTGTACGCCAGCCCTCGACAACATCCTTGAACCGCTGGGGCAGATCTTTCAGCGCAAACCAGCCCAGCTCACCGCCCTGGGCGCGAGTGTCGTCATCGCGCGAGTAGGCTTTCGCCAACTCCCGAAAATCAGCGCCCGAGCGGGCCTCCGCAAGCAGGGAATCAGCCAGTTGCATCGTCCGCGCCGTGTCCTCAGACGAGGGAACTACCGGCAGCACGATATGCCGGAGCTTGATCCGCTCCTCACGCTTCGCCTCGCAGGTCAGGACGTGGTAGCCCAATGGTGAACGAATCACGCCGGAAATGTCGCCCACGTTCAACTGGAAAGCCGCCCGGGACAACTCGGGAATGAGATCATCGCGCGACACAAAACCCAGATCACCACCATTGGCAGCAGCACCCAATCCGGAGTAACTTGAACTGAGCGCCGCGAAATTCGCCCCCTCCAGAACCCGCTGGCGCAAACCTTCGATCTGGGCCTGCACAGAGTCTTCTATTTTTGAGGCGGGTGTTGTCTTCAGCAGGATGTGCGCCAGCTTCGCAGCCTCCGGCTGTATGGGAATGGAGTCACGGAACCGATGGTAGAATTCCTCCACCTCGTGACGCGACACCGACACGTCATAGAGCTTGCTCTGCACCAGGCGCTGTTTGAGAATCTGGTTCTCCACCTCATCCCGGTACTGGCGCTTGAAATCACGCAGCGTAAACCCCTCGCGACCCAATGCTTCCAGGAATTGCTCATTGCTGTCAAACTGCGATGCAATCCGGGCCACGTGCTCGTCCAGCGCCTTCTCCACCTCGTCCTCCCGAACAGTTATCGAGGTATCCTCACGCGCCGCAATCAACAAGAGCTGGTCCTGAATCATCTGCTCCAGTACCATCTCCTTGAGCGAGTCGAGCTGCGCCTCGTTGCGCGGCCGCTGACCGGACTGCACAAACAGCATCTGCAGTTGCCCGGCCAGTTCCGAGGCCAGAATCACGCGATCACCAACAACCGCTGCGATGCGGTCAATGACCTGACGCTCCTCCATATCGCCAAGAGATTGTGTCGCTGCCGGCACAACCCCCAGCCAGAGTACCATCGCGGCCATCATCCACAGCCACGGCTTCCGTGCCATGCATAGCGCTCTGTTCATAGGGCTGTTTCTCGTTTCCAAAGCCTATCCTTGTGCGCCGTCACCGGTTTGGGTCTGGTAGTCGCTTTCATCGACCGTCGACCACACCGCGTCCTCGTTGACCACAATGCGCACATCCTTCTTTCGCTCGTTGACCCAGTTCTGGATAGCGTGGTTCTTTTGTTCCGTCTGAAGCTTCTGCAGAATGATGCGCTTCTGACCCAGGTAGTCCTTCAGGGCGCCCTCTTGTTTCTCCTCGACGTATATCACGCTGTACATACCATCACGTTGCCCCGAAACCGGCCCAACCACCGTCCCCAGCTCGGTTTTCCAGGCCAGGTCAAACATTTGAGGGAACCAGTCGCGTTCAATAAACCCAAGATCCCCCTGGGCGGTTCGCTTGCCCGGACGCTTGGTGTGCTTCCGGGCATACTCACGGAACTCCGCCAGGCGCCACCGCTTCTGAGCCAGATTCGCGGCTTCAGCCGAGTCCGACAGCATGATCTCATAGACATGCACGCGCCTCGGAGTGGTAAACTCCTCGGGGTGGGCATCGTAGTACTCGCGAGCCATCTCCTCAGTCGGCTCCATGGGAGCGGCAATGGAATCACTTCGCATAAGCTCCGCCATATTCAGCTCTTTGAAGAGCTTGACCCGACGAAGGTACACCGGATCGTTGTCCAGGCCGGCACGATGTGCCTCCAGCACCAGCAGATCCAGCTTCTTGATCTCAAAAATCATATTGGCCAGCGAATCATAGGCCGTGAACGACGGCTTGAGGTTGTTCGAAAAATTGCTGATTCGCGAAAGATACTCGCCAACCGTCATCTGACCGCCCTCCCAACTGGCTACCACCAGTTCCTTTTCATTGCGGTCGAGCTGCTCCGTATCAAAATCACCGGCCGGCAAACCCTTGAGAAGCTGCTCCGGATAGAGCTGCTCCCGTTTGTGCACCAGGTACTGGAAGACCGAGGTATCGATATCAATTGTATACCGCTCACGAATCTCCTCGAGAAACTCCTCCATCAACTTCTTCTCCTGGTTGCGCTTCAGCTGCTGGGCAATCTCTTCGCTCATCTGCTCCAGACTACCCCGGGCCTCGTTCGGCAACCGGTCTACCAGCTTGATAATGTGATAGCCAAAATCCGACTTCACCGGCGGCGATACCTCGCCAACCTCCATCTGGAACGCCGCTTCCTGAAACTCCGGGACCATGGCTCCCCAGACAAAGTAGCCCAGATCTCCTTTGTTGCGCTTGGCCGACGGGTCCTTGGAGTACTCAAACGCCAGTTTCTCGAAACTCTCGCCCGCCTGCAACTTCTCCAGTATCATCTGGGCCGTGTCCGGATCATCGACAAGAATATGAGAAGCCCGAATGCGGTGCTCCAGCTTGTCCCAGAAGCGCTTGATCTCCGCCTTCGACGGTTCCGCCTTGTCGGCTATACGTCGTTCATACAAAGCGTCGAGCAGGAAACGGTCCCGATTGGCCAGCAATACCCGCTGAAGCTCCTCGCGCTGATCAAGGCCCTTTTCGTAAGCAGCTCCGACAAGCAACCTGACTATAATGAGACTGTCCAACGCCTCACGCTTGCTGTCGAACTCCTCCTGAGCGGAGGCAAACTGACGGTTCCCGCGACCATAGAAATCATAGAACTCGGTCGTCGTAATCTTGTGATCGCCAACTACCGCCAGTACTTCTTCATCCGAACCGCAGCCGGAAGTCAGCCCCGCAGCCACCGCCAGCAGTGTACCCAACAAGAGCGTCTTTCGCATCATGGTCGCCATCTATCCTTTCCTATAGAGTCTTCGTTTGTCTTTTACTCATGGCCCGGCCACATGTTCCGATGCCTTCTCAAATGTGCCAAAGGACAGTAGTATAGAATATTAGCGTTGATTTGCCAAGTGCGAAGGACAACCTGCCACAAGCCCTCAGCGAAGATAGAAGCGACGTTCTGACCGAGTTCAACCGGCCCCGACTATTCGAAATCGGACTCCAGATACCCCTTGGTCTGTGTCTTGCGGCCCAGGCGCTGCGAGAGCTTCTTGGTGAACTCCATGGCCGAGTTCTCACCATAAACCTTCAGCATGTGATTCATGGCGATCACCTCGCTGATCACGGTGATATTCTTCCCCGGAGAGATCGGCACAACCACCATCGGAATCGAGCAGCCCAGCACGGTCGTACGCTTGTCCTCGATTCCCAGCCGCTCGTAATCCTCGGTCTCCGACCACAGGTCCAGCCGGACCTCCACCTCGATCCGCTTCTGCAAACGGATCGCCCGGATCCCAAACAGCTCCTCGACATCGATAATCCCCACCCCGCGAATCTCCATGTGATGCCCCAAAAGCTCCGATCCGCTGCCGATAATCACATCGGGAGCCGTCCGGGTCACCTTCACGACATCGTCAGCCACCAGGCGGTGCCCGCGTTCAACCAAATCCAGCGCCACCTCAGACTTGCCGATCCCCGACTTGCCGGTGTACAGCAAACCCACCCCGTACACATCAACCAGCGTCCCGTGGACGTTGATCGAGGGCGCGAAAACCTGGTCCAGATACGCCGAAAGACGGGTCACCAGATCCGCCGTGGTAAGCCTGCTCGAGAGAATGGCCGTTTGCATGGCATCGGCCACGTGAATGAACTCCAAGGGCGGCGTGATGCCCTTGCTGATCACGATCATGGGAATCTGGTGCTCGAACAGCCGCTTGGCCACCTGGTGCAATCGATCTGTCGACTGCCTGGCAATAAAGGCCATCTCCGTCTCGCCCAGCACCTGGACCCGGCGGTTGGCAAACCGCTCAAAGAAGCCGGTCAGGGCCAGTCCCGGACGATGCAGTTCGGAATTGCGGATTGGTTTTTCCAGCGCCTGGTCATTTGAGGACAGCAGGGCCAGTTCCAGATCCTGCCCCCGGGCGCTCAGCAGTTCTCCCACAGTCAAGGTAGCCATAGTGTGGCCAATATAGGCGCGCAAAAAAACGGCAGCAAGAAAGAAAAGTGGCTTTCACTCGACCACAAACAAGCGCAGGCCCCGCCGGGTCGGCGAGGCCTGCTGAGGAGGATGGGTTGGTTGGTTGCGATCGGATGTTCATCCGAAACTTGTATCACACACTCTGGACTATTGCTTCTCCTTCGACTCCCGAAGCTCCTTGATCTCCACTTCAATTTCCTTGCGAACATCCTTGAGTTCCTCGCGAAGCTCCCTCATCGCCTCCCTGAGCTCTCGTTGAAACTCCTCCTTGTCCTCAAGATCCTCAAATATCCTCACATTACGACCCAAGTGCATCCCGCTGAAATTCGGAATATCCGGGATATCAATATCGATCTCGGGCACAACCACGCGGGCGCCATCGAACCCAAAGTTTGACCAGTCCTCGCCCTCGGCAAGTTCAACACTCAGCGATTTCTCCTGTCCGTCCCGGACCACAACCACCTCGACCAAATCGCCCGCCTCCTTGTCTTCGAGGACGTGGCGCACATCGGAACGATCGAATATCCTCTCATCGCCAATACGAATCATCACGTCGCCGGCCTTCATTCCAGCCTTGTCCGCAGGGGAATCCTGCTCGACCTCCGTGATCAGTGCACCGTTGCCACGCTCCACACCAAAGTACTCACCGAGCTGCCGCGACAGGTCTATCATCCTCACGCCCAGGTATACCCGGCTAAAGTGCGGGATGTCGATCACGACCGGGGCGTGCCCCTTGCGGTTGATATGCACAACCCGCTCACGCTTCGACGGCCGCGGCTCCAGAACAGCTTTCAGGGTTTCCTTCGTACCATCGCGCATTATCGTCAGGGTAAGCTCGTGGTCGACTCCGGTATCCTCGATTGCATCGATTAAATCATCGGACCCGCTCACCTTTCGGCCATTCACCTCGATTATCACGTCGCCATCGCGAAGCCCCGCCTTGTCGGCCGGGGAATCATCATACACGTAGTTGACAATGGCACCGTAATCGATATCCAGATCAAACCCTTCGGCCAGATTGTCGTCCACCGTCTGGCTGTATACACCCAGCCACGCATCGTCACTGTTCTTGCTGGAGTCAGCCACCGCCCACAGCCCAAGTGTGGCCACCAGCAAAGCGGCGATTATCATTGTCTTCCCGTATCGTCTCATCTTCCACCTCACTCGGCTGCAGCCCTGTAGCTGCAATGAAATTGTCCTTTCAGCATCTGGTTCTCCTATACGAGAACTTGGCCCCCTCGGTTTCGCCGCAGCCTGAATTTGATCACGTCTGGCAGAGCGTTGTGCAAATCTTGCCCTTGCCAAGCTGCCGTCGTACATTTACAATGGTTAACTCGTTTCAGGGCGGGACCGATAGAAGAAGTGAACCAACAACTTCGTCACGGCGGAAGGAACCTATGCATTTTCTCGTAACCGGCGGTGCCGGCTTCATTGGATCGAACCTGGCCATCAAGCTCGTTGAACAAGGCCACGATGTCCGCGTACTCGACAACTTCTCCTCCGGCCGACGGGAGAACCTCGCCGATATAGCTGACAAGATCGAGATTGTCGAGGGCGACATCCGCGACTTCTGGACTGTCATGGGCTGTATGGAGGGAATAGACTATGTCCTCCACCAGGCCGCCCTGCCCTCGGTCCCGCGCTCGGTGAAGAACCCGCTGACGTCCAACGCCGTAAACATCGATGGTACGCTCAATGTGCTCGAGTGCGCGAAGAAGGCCGGTGTGAAGAAACTGGTGGCGGCCTCGTCCTCCTCGGTCTATGGCGAGTCAGAGGAGCTGCCCAAACACGAGAAGATGCGCCCCAGCCCGCTCTCTCCGTACGCCATTACCAAGCTGACCAACGAGTATTACCTGAAGGTGTACTGGGAGTTATACAAGTTCCCCACCGTCGCCTTGCGCTACTTCAACATCTTCGGCCCCCGACAGGACCCGAAGAGCGAGTACGCCGCCGTGATTCCCAAGTTCATCACCGCGCTGCTGAAGGATCAGTCCCCGACTGTCTTTGGCGATGGTGAACAGTCACGCGACTTCACCTATATCGATAACTGTGTCCAGGCCAATATACTGGCCGCGACCAACGATGATATCGTGGGGACCTACTTCAATGTTGCCTGCGGCGGGCAGTTCACCCTGAACGACCTGCTGGAGGAGTTGCGCAAGATTATCGGCGTCTCGACTAAGGCCAACTATGTCGATCCGCGCCCGGGAGATATCAAGCACTCCTTTGCCACTATCGACAAGCTGATGGCCTACGGATATAACCCGACCGTGCAGTTTACCGACGGCCTGAAAAAAACCGTCGATTACTTCCGCAAACTCTCTGAAGGCTGATCGGCGCCGGGTGCCCCGATCCGAAGGATCGGGATCAGATATCAGGCACGGCACCCCACTAAACGGAACCCTCAGCAGCTGTGGGGCACCGGTGCTGAGTCAACACGTGAGGACCTGGTTCCGGGAGAATCATCCGGAATTCATCGAATAGCCGTGCCGTATAATCTCATACCCCGGTCAATGCCTACTTCCTCAGACTAAACCTCCAGCCGCAGTAGTACTCCTGGCCCGCCTGCGGGTCAGGGGGACAACCGATACACTCTGTCTCGATACGTGGGTCTATTGTCTTCGCGAATCCGGCGTACTCTACCAACCCCACCGACTTACAGGGAAACAGCGGCATCTGCTTGCGGCGCCTGGCCGACTGCACCCGGCAATCAACCATGTAGAACTCAAACGAGTCATCCGTCTCGTTGCGGATCTCCTGCTTGTTCAACACGGCGTACAGCCTAAACCCCAGCGCCTTCTTCAACCCCTCCAGCCCGGAACTCTCGGGAATGCCATGCCGCTTCATTATCCGGCGCGCCTCGATCTCGGTGAACTTCTCCCAGGCCTCGGTATCGAATTGAATGGCCTTTTCCATCCCCTCGCTGCGCTCCACCGCCTGAAACCACAACCCATCATGAGCCAGCCAGTTCTTGGCAAAATCAGCCAGCATCCCCTCCAGTTTCTCCCTGTCCAGATCCTTAATCTGCTCCATTTTGCTTCCCTTTCGCATATTCTGATACTGCATCAATACGGCAACAATACGGCAATTTTCGGCTGTGAAAAAGCCTGAATTGGTGTATCTTGGCTCAGGCGACATATCAAAGATACTTCAAAGGCAATCTGTTGGCACCGATACAAGATAACAGGTCCTGAACCGGCCGGGAAATGGCCACAGGCGGATGCTTTCGTAAGATTTCTGCGAACGCCGACTGGCAACAATCCGTTTATAGGTCAGGGAAAACCAGCGCTGCCACAGACAGATATATCCCCCGCCGGGTCCGGACACAACCGTACCCAGAGACCGCGTTCGGCAACGACCGACCAAGGAGAAACACGATATGGCTCGACGACTGATGCTGACACTCCTCACCTTCACCATGCTGACCCTTGCATCCACAGCGGCCTCGGGAGCCGAGATAGACGACCGACTGACGGCCAATATCGCCCAGATGCCTGCCATGGAATTCGTCAAGGTGTGGATTCAGCTTCCTCGAGCTTCCAGTGTCCATCAGCTTCGAACCGTCGCCAATGACCCCTCCATGACCCGGGAGCAGAAGGTGCCCGAGCTTATCGATCGCCTGCAAGGCGACAATTTGTCTTCGCAGCATGACCTGCTCGAACACCTGCGCCTGCTCGAGTCACAGGGCATGGCCCGCAACATCCGCCAGTACTGGATCGCCAATGTCATCACGGCCGAGATTCCGGCCGGACAGGTGACAGCCCTCGCCGCGCGCACCGATATCGAGACCATCTATGCTCCCCCGGAAATCGTCGTACCCGAACCCGACAAAGTCCAGCAGGTTGATAAGCTAACCGCAGGCGTGGAGTCCAACCTGTCCTTCGTCAACGCGCCCGCGGCCTGGGCCGCCGGTTACACCGGTGAAGGGCGGCTGATATGCAGTTTTGACACGGGTGTCGATGGCGACCATCCGGCGCTGATAAACAAATGGAAAGGCCAGGACGGCGACTCGGCCGCGGCCTGGTTTGATCCGCGCGGACAAGAGACCTTCCCACACGACTACGCCGGCAACGGCCACGGTACCCACGTCATGGGCATCATGGTCGGCTCCGATAACGCAACCGGCGACACGGTCGGAATCGCGCTCGATGCCAAATGGATCTCCGCTGCCGTAATCGATATCGATGGTACCAGTATTCTCGATGCTTTCGAGTGGGCCGCCAATCCCGATGGCGACCCGAACACCATCGCCGACATCCCCGATGTCATCAACCATAGCTGGGGCGTGCCCGATATCGGCTGCACACCTATCTTCTGGGAAATGATCGACAACACCGAAGCGCTGGGCATTGTGAATATCTTCTCTGCGGGCAATGATGGCCCGGCGGTTCAGTCGATTCGAAACCCGGCCACACGGGCACTTGACTCGCTCGACTGCTTCGCCGTAGGCAATATCAACCATACCATCAATCCCCCGCTGGTCTATAGCGGGTCCAGCCGAGGTCCCTCCGATTGCAATCTCGGAGCCATCAAACCAAATGTCATGGCCCCCGGTTACGTCATCCGCTCCACCATCAAAAGCGGCTTCTATGGCAACCTCAGTGGCACCTCTATGTCGGCTCCGCACGTCTCTGCCCTGGTAGCCCTGCTGCGCCAGAAGAATCCTGGCGCCACCGTCGATCAAATCAAGAACGCCATTCTGACCACGGCCAGGGACTTCTCCTACAGCCTGCCCAATAACGACTACGGCTGGGGAATGATCGACTGCATGGCTGCCCTCAACGCACTGCCCGGCTCCAGTGGCCCCGACGTTCGCGTGTATGCGTTCGACCACAACCCAATCGAACCAGGCGACCTGGTCGAGGGAACCATCGTCCTCAATAACCTGGGAACGACTGTTGGCAGCGTCTCCGCGGCGATCACCGGCTCCGATCCCTCGCTGACTGTAATCGATGGTACCGTGTCGTTCGGCTCGATAGCCACCGGCGATACCGTGCGCTCCTCCGACATCATACGCGTGCAGGTCTCCGATACCATCAGCGCCGGGCGCGTGCTTTCGCTTGATTTGCAGATCAACGGCACCTCTTACAACCATACCGCCAAGCTGTACTTCCTTGTGGAGCCGCCGCTGAGTCGTGCCTTCGCCGATCATCGTACAGGACGAATCGACTTCACCATCTCCAATTTCGGAACCTATGGCGCGGGATTGGGCTCATGGTATCCCGCTGGTGGCCTTGGGTTCGCGGTCGATGGCGGCTTCAATGATCTCTACGAAAGCGGATTGATCGTCGGTACCGATGCGTTCTACCTCGTCGATGGCGTGCGCAACGTCGCCGGTGAACCCGATGGAGACTTCAGTGTCGTGCCCGGCGGCAATATGATAATGCTTGATTCACCCGGCGTGTTTCCCCAACGGTCATTCAGTGCCTTCTCGGACGAACGATCCGGCCAGTCGCTGGGACTGCACATCGAGCAATCAACCTTCGCGATGGACGCTCCTCCCGATAACGACATCATATTCATGCAGTTTGGCGTCACCAACACCAACCCCTACAACATCGGTGGCATCTACTTCGGGATCTACATGGACTGGGATATCCAGAGCTATGCCTCCAATTCCGGTGGCTACGAGATGATCGACCAGTTCGCCTGGATGGCATACAACTCAGGAAGTACCAAAAGTAAGTATCGCGCCGTGAAGGTGGTTGATCACAATACCGCCACCGCCTTCACCGGCGAGGGTGATATTGTCTACTTCCCGGAGGGATTCACCGAGCAGGAGAAGTATGATGCGCTCTCCGACGGTCTCTCGACGGCCAACACATACAAGAACATCCGTACCGACCTGTGGCAGATAATTGCCGCCGGTCCCTTGAATCTCATGTCAGGCGCCACCGATACTGTAGCTCTGGCATTGTTTGTTGCCGATGACTTCTCAGGCATCACCGATGCTGCCGAGCGGGCGCAGGGACTCTATGACAGCCTCCTGGCCGGTTGTTGTGTTGGAATACGCGGCAATATCAATGACGACCCCCAGGACAAAATCGATATCTCTGACATGACCTACCTTATTACATACTTCTTCAGCGGAGGACCGCAGCCACCGTGTTTGGAGGAAGCCGATGTCAACACCGATGACGTTATCAATATTGCCGATATGACCTTCCTGGTCACCTACCTGTTCAGCGGCGGCCCCGCGCCTGCCTCGTGCTACTGACAGCTCGATCTAACGAGTGATCGCTATCGTTTCATAGCCGGTGATTTCGCAAATCCGCCAGGCCTCCTCGGGTGTGTGACACACCACCCTCACCGCATGGCTTGGCACATCACTCAGGTTAACGTCCCCTCTGGCCCGCCACTCTTGTTCAGCCCGCCAGTCAGTCTTCTGCCCAATCGACTGCCAGCACCAGACCCCATCCGCCGGCGGTCGTCGATGATTGGAATCGAAATAGGTGACCGGGCGAACCCCGATCGCCTCCGCCACCTCTTTTGAAATCGCAATCCCGTATGGCTCAAGCGACATCTCGTGGTAGCGTGACCGCCAGCGCATCAATCCCACCGTCTCTGCTACCGGCAGGGCCGTAAACGACACACACGGCGTCCGACGCGGCATGTGGCGCGAGGAACCGATTATCCTCTGAGTCGCGGCGATGTGCAGCAACGTCGCCAGGGCGCCCCGTGGGTACTCCTCCGACGTCGCGACTGACCGGTAGTAGTCCACCATGCTCTCATCCGGCCACGGCCCGTTGCACGCCCGCGTGTAGTGCACCACGAAGCGGCTGTGCAGATCCGCCAGATCAGGATTCACTTTGTCCACAGGCACTCTATAGGCGAGCGTCTCCTGCTGGCGCTCGTAGTCCACTTGAAACGAGCTATCCACCCGGCTGCCGTCCGCAGCATCAAGATACCTCGCCATCGCCCCTCCCGGCCTGACAGCAACCGGCAAGAGCATATCAGCCATGCGCATGACCTGGGCATCGCGAAGCGGCCAGAGGTGTTTGCCGCCAACACCTCCATCTTGCAGCCCGTGAAAACTCCAGTCAGGGGACAGCGCACAGCCCAGATACGCCTGGGCGTGCTGCCGCAATTCAGTCTCACTCGCCGGGCCGGAAGGAGCGACCAGGTCAACCGTAACATCGTGCGCCAAAGCCGCACACGTAGGCAAGTCCCAGTTTGGAAGCCCAATCGAACTGACCAGACGAGCCTGGTGCTCTTTCACCCATGCGATGGCCTCACAGGTCGATTTCACCCAGGGTGTTGACCCGCACGGCCTGATCCGTTGTCTGGAATTGATTACTGCCACCCTCTGCATTGCCTGTGCCCCGAACTCCTGTGTTATGTCTGCCAACGTGCCAAAGCGCGAGACAGAAAGACTGCCAGCACGAACACAACTCCTCCGACCACCGCCATGAATCCCGCAATGGAGGCATCGACCAGCGCCGCACCATAGTAGCCACCAATCGCGGAGATGATTCCCACAACCACAGAAAGCCCCAGGACCAGCGGCAATCTGTTTGTTAGCAAGGTAGCCACAGCCCCCGGAATAATCAACATCGCAACAACCAGAATTGCACCCACAAGCTCGAACGCAGCCACTACTGTCAGCGATACCATCGCCATGAGCAGATAGTGCCACCGACGTGGCGATATGCCCACCGCCTGAGCCATTTGCGGGTCGAACGACGTTATCTTCAACTGCTTGTAGAACAGCAGAACAAACAACACGTTGAGCAACAACGCCCCGCTCAGAATCCACACCGATCGCGGTCCCATATCGGTCGTGCCAAGCATCAGGCGGTCCCATGGGCTATACGCGATTTCGCCATAGAGCACGCACTCCTGATCCAGGTCTATCTGTCCCGCATACACAGAAACCAGGATTACACCCACGGCAAACAGCAACGTGAAAACCACTGTCAGGGCCGCGTCCCCGTAGATACGGCCACTGCGCCTGAGCACCTCGGTCAGGTAGGCCGTCAACAGCCCCATGGCCGCCGCCCCGATGACCATCGGCACCACCGCGCGGCTTGAAGTGAGCAGGAAACCAATCACCAGCCCCGGCAGGACAGCATGCGAGATAGCGTCGCCAAGCATGGAGTTCTGACGGAGCACGAGAAATGTCCCAATCCACCCGCAGGTGATTGCGGCGAGAATCGCCGTCACTATGACCCAGAACTCCGCGCTCATTTTCGCGACCCCTCCTGCTCGTATGGAATAGCCTGGTCGTGCGGATCGGTTTCGGGTCGGTCCAGCAGCTCCTCCAGCCGCTTCTCCATCTCCGGCGTCATGATGTGTTCCATATCCTCGGCGTCGCGATGTACATGGTCGTGCGGCAGTTCGAGATAGCGAGTAAGGTACACCTCCCACAGGCGGTGACGCCTGAGCACCGCGGCACCGGCACTGCGGCCCTCCGGGGTCAGGCAATAACGCCCCGAGTCATCCTTCTTCAACAAGCCGTCCCGTGTGAGTCGGCGAAGCCCCGAACGGAGTTCACGCCAGGTGAACGACCACAAACCAGCAATCTGCTCGGCGGTATAGGCACCTACCGATTCGCCCGCCC
>CAZXRO010000032.1:0-16892 GCA_964642435.1 uncultured Ignavibacteriales bacterium | reverse complement strand
CACTTAGAAATATACATATGGCGAATTCTCCGGTCAAGTGAAAATGGTGTTAGACATCGATCATGGACTCGCGCTGCGACTATCTGCTCTGGCGCGTTTTCGCCTTGCCTGAGCGGGGTTTGCCGTCTATTGTTAGCCGTTGACAGAGAACATTGCAAACGAGGAACACGATGGACAACCCGCAACTATCCGCCTTCTTGAAGAAGATCCCGTTGTTTGGCGATTTGACCGATACGGAGTTGGAGCAGCTTTCGGCGATAGCCGACACTCGCGCTTTCGCCCAGGGGGAGATCATTTTTGAGGAGAACAGTACCCGCCGTCACCTGTGGCTGATTTACTCAGGGGAGATTGAGTTGTTTAAGCGTACACCGTATGGAGAGGAGAAGCGCCTGTCTTTATTTGGGCAGTACGATTTTCTTGGCGAGGGCGCGCTGATGGACGACTATCCGCATTCAACGACTGCGCGGGCTTTGTTGCCAACCTCGGCGGTAGCGATTGATCGGGAGCGATTTAACGACCTGGCCGCTCATGAACCGCTTCTGGGTACGAAGGTGCTCTCGCAGGTGGCGCGGACGATATCGCGTCGGATGCGTCAGGCGAGCACGCGGGTTGTCGATGCTGCGGCGCAGTATGTCAGCGGCCGTACGCGTAAGGAGCATGACCTGCTGGGTGATCGTGAGGTACCGCACGAGTTCTACTATGGTATCCAGACATTGCGGGCGCTGGAGAATTTCAATATCAGCGGTGTCTCGTTGACCCATTTCCCGGACTTGATTGAGGCGTTGGCGATGGTCAAGATGGCCTCGGCGAAGGCAAATCACGACCTGGGGTTGCTGAGCGAACCGGTAGCGGAGGCGATAGTGCAGGCATGCCAGGAGATTCTTGGTCAGCGCTGGCATACGCATTTCGTGGTGGATATGATCCAGGGCGGTGCAGGTACCTCGACTAACATGAATGCGAATGAGGTCATTGCGAACCGCGCTTTGGAGTTACTGGGGTATGAGAAAGGGGAGTACAGATACTGCCATCCGAACAACCACGTGAATCTGTCGCAGTCAACAAACGATGTTTATCCGACGGCGCTGAAGATTGCCCTGATTCGCAGCAACATGAAGCTGCTGACGGTACTCCGCCATCTGGCTGGGGCGTTCAAGGAGAAAGCCTCGGAGTTTGCACATATCATCAAGATGGGTCGTACGCAGCTTCAGGATGCAGTCCCGATGACACTTGGGCAGGAGTTTCAGGCCTGGGCGAATACGTTGACAGAGGAGATTGACCGGTTATCGGTCAACGCCGACTTGTTTCTCGAGGTCAACATGGGCGGGACGGCAATCGGCACCGGTATCAATGCCGATCCGCGCTACCCTGACCGAGTGATCGACCATCTTCGCGAGATCACGGGTCTGCCGGTGCACCTGTCGCCGGACCTGGTGGAAGCATCATCTGATACGGGGGCGTTTGTGATGTACTCCTCGGCGATCAAGCGCCTGGCGGTGAAGCTCTCGAAGATCTGCAATGACCTTCGTTTGCTGTCATCGGGGCCACGCGCCGGACTGAACGAGATCAACCTGCCCAAGATGCAGCCGGGGTCCTCGATCATGCCGGGCAAGGTGAACCCGGTGATCCCCGAGGTAGTCAACCAGATCGCATTCAAGGTGGTTGGAAATGATTTGACCGTGACGATGGCGGCTGAGGCGGGGCAGCTGGAGTTAAACGTATTTGAGCCGGTGATTGCGCAGAGCTTGTTCGAGTCGATCGAGATGCTCAAGAACGGGATGGCAACGCTGCATCATCGCTGTGTGGCCGGGATCACGGCCAATGCTGATGTCTGTCGATTCCACGTGGAGAACTCGATCGGGCTGGTGACGGCGCTGAACCCGGTGCTGGGGTATGAGATCAGCAGCCAGGTGGCCAAGGAGGCCCTGGAGAGTGGTAAAAGTGTGTACGACCTGGTGCTGGAGAGAGAGCTTCTTTCGCGGGAGGAGCTGGACCGGTTGCTGGCGCCGGAGAACATGATTGGGGGGAAGAAGGAGTAGGGACGGTGCTCTCTTCCGATGAGCTCGAACACCTTCGCGCCTATCTTGTGAAGACACTGGGGGTGCCGGTGCATGACACGCCGATTCGCGCGATCACAGTGAACCCCATGTCCCGTTTTCAACCAAAGATGCGGATTGAGGTGGGACAACGCTGTGCGAATCTGGAAGCGGAGGCGCGACCAGAGGAGGTGGTGGCGATCATGGAGTCGAAGCTGTTTCTGGTGATCACGAAGACGCGGGGGTATTTTGCGGGGATGCCGTACTTTTTCGTGCGGTCTGATGTGCGGAATGTGGAGAAAGTCGAACAGTGATGGTCTTGTCGTCAGGTCACACTCGCTTTCGGCGAACACGACCTGACGAAGCATTCGTCGGGTGCTCTATTGTGGCCGGGTCAGGTCTTGCGGTGTCCTGGCTGTATCAGTCCTCCAGCTTTTCCTCTCGGGGCTCGCGGCCAAACAGGAAGTGCCAGAAGGTGGTGAAGCCGATCAGGAAGCCGATGGCGAGGATATACACTATCCCCTTGGTGCGCATCATGAATTCCTGAAGTGTATGTATTGTGCCGTCCATTGTCAGCTCCTTGCGATCAATCGTGGTAATCGGGGTGGTGGTAGAGGATGGGCATGCGGGTCACGATGAAGCGATAGACCACGATACCGATTGTCACGATGAAAATAGAAATGGCAAATTCGCCGAGGGCCGGGAAGTAGCGTTCGGCCTCGGGGAGGTGCCAGTTGAAAGCGATCAGTGAGATATTGAACCGGTTGAGGACGATACCCACGACGGTCCAGATAGCGCAGGCGCGGATCAACCTCAAGTTGCGATCACGCACCCCGACAGCGAAGAAGAATGCGGGGGCCATGACGAATCCGACCAGTTCCACCAGGAACCAGAGACCATAGCCGGTGAACAGGTAGGCCCAGTTGTTGTCGGCCGCGATGCCGAAGATTTTGATCGATGAATAGGCAGCCAGCACCAAAGCGGCGGCCCGGCCGAAACCGAGGGCGACCTTGTTGCTTTCTTCCTTGTGGCGCTTGTCCATCAGGTGCGGGAAATAGCGGTGGGCCATGGTGGACTCAAAGATAATCATGGATAGCCCGGCTGCGATACTTGAGACGAAGAAGAAGACGGGCAGGTATGTTGAGTACCACAGGGGGTGCAGTTTCGAGGGGGCCAGCAGATACATGGCCCCGAGTGATGACTGGTGCAAGGTGGAGAGCAGCACACCGAGGATGGTCAGTAAGATGGTGAGCTTGATGACCAGCCACCTGACCTTTTTCAGGCCCAACCATTCCATGGCGGCGGGAGAGAATTCGAGAAAGAGCACTGTCAGGTAGAGCGCTACACAGGCGCCTACCTCGAACATGATGGAGGTCACACCCTGACTGACAAAGAAGGGGTAGGGTAGTCTCCACGGCCGGCCAACATCGAACAGCAGCGCAAACACGACCAGGCCGTAGCCGAGGAACCCGGTCAGGATGGCCGGTCGGACGGCTGAGTGGTATTCTTCCTTGCCGAAGATGTACACGGCAGCCGAGGTGACATAGCCACCGGCGGCGAGGGCGACACCGGTGAGCAGGTCGAAGCCGATCCATATACCCCAGGGGTTGGTATGATCCAACGCGGTGACCGCACCGAGGCCGCCGAAGAAACGCATCGCTGCAAAGGGTGCGGTAGCCAGGAGGATGAGGGCCGCGATAATATTGAAGGGACTGAACAAGGGCCGTTTCTCTGGCGATGGCGCCTGGGTCGGCTGTTCAGAGCTTGTCGTCACTGCCGCATCGGCCATTTACTTGTCCTCCTTCTTGCCGTCGTCGGTCTTCTTGGCGGCCTCATCGAGAGCCTTCTTGACTGCTTTCTCCACTGCCTTTTCCTGTTGCTGCTGGGCGGTAGCCTTGGTGGCCTTGATGGCATCCTCGCGTTCTTTGTCGAGCTTTTCTTTCTGGGCCTTGACGGCGGCGACCAGTTCCTCGCGGGCAATACGATCTTTCCGCTTGCTGATCCTGTAGATACCGCCGAGCAGGGCTGGCCAGAGGCCTATGGCGATCGGAACCATCAAGAGGGCGCCGGAGGTCAGTTCGGGGGCCGGCGTGGTGCCGAGATCCTCGCGCAGGCCAACCTCGGATGGTTTGCGACCAGTGATGTAGAGCCAGCTGGTGCCACCCATTTCATGTTCACCGTAAATGTGGTCAACATACCGCTCGGGATACTTGCGGATGCGTTCGCGAGCGATGAGCATCAGGTCGGATCGTTTGCCGAAGGTGAGAGCTTCCATAGGGCAGGCCTCGACGCAGCCGGGAAGCATGCCCTTCTCTATCCGGGGGTGGCACATGGTACACTTCATGACTCGGGGAGTGAGCGGCTCATCGTACTCATAGGCCGGGATGTTGAAGGGGCAGGCGATAAGGCAGTAGCGACAGCCCACGCATACGGACTCGTCCCAGATCACTGCGCCTTCGGGGGTCTTGGTGAAGGCACCGACAAAGCACGATGAGGCACAGGCGGGCTCCAGGCAGTGATTGCACTGGTCCTTGCGGAAGGCGGGTCGATCTTCGCCAGGTCGCTGGCCATAGCGATTCACGATAGTGTAGGAGGCCTCATCGGTCCGACGTTTCTTGTCGAGCACCGAGAGGTCATCGAACGGCCGATCTGGTTTGGGCAGATCATTGACCTCGTTACAGGCCGCCTCGCAAGAGCGACACCCGATACACAAGGTGGAATCATGCAAGACGGCATAGCTTTCGGGGTAGCCCTCGAACTCGGCGTGAGCGGCTTTTGCCCTTTTTGCGGTGGTGGCAGTGACACCAGCCGCACCCAGCCAGCCAAGGAATTTGCGTCGCGATATACTCATCGAATGCTCCTTAGCACGAAATCCTCAACATTGTCAGCCTTCCTGCGCCAGCGCATGACAGCGCGTGCAGTCGGTTGCTGTTCCGATATCCATTTCGCCATGGCAACCAATACACTGGCGATGGAAGGCACCATAGAGCCCGGGACGGGTCAGGTTGTGTGGATCGAACGGTTGGCCGTGGCAACTCTCGCACAGCGGGGGGCGTTGCCCGGTTGGCGAGTGGTGGTGGCAACCCTGGCACATGACGTCCCCGGATCCGTGGAAGTAGCTTGCGATCTTGTTATTATCAATCACCATCAAAAGCGTATCAATTATCTGTTCATGCGGCATCCAGGCCGGCTGGTATTTGCCCTGCAGGCTGCTCATCCTGACTGTGTCGGGGATGTCGGCTCGCGCAAACGAGAGGCGTCGCTCGGCCTCGGACGGTCGGAACTGATCCAGCGAGGTGTAACGTCCGCGGACCTGCTCGAGACGCTCCGGCAATGGGCCGGCGTGGCAGGTTTCACATGTTGACTCCACAAGTCTTCCCTGCTCCATCAAACCATGGCAGGACTGACATTCGCCGGCATCTTTCTGCTGGTTATGGCAGCCGACACAGCTGTGATCAGAGCGGAGGTCGTGCATGGCCTGCTGGAGCGTGACGCCATCGGCCTGCATATTACCCTCGAGCAGGTGGCATTCGCTGCAGGCGCGCAGGCTCTCGTGATGACAGACGCGGCAGGTGTTGGTAAACTGCTCGTGACCGACGTGCGAGAAGGGCACGGTCCGCAGCTTGCTTTGATCTCGTTCGTTGGCGTTGGCCGCGAGCAGGATGAAGTCCGGCTGACCGCGCTCGAGGCGAGGCGGGTTCTCGACGAACTTGATCGTTTCCTGTTGGGCGGCGCTATGGCACCCCATGCATTGGACGCGGCCCTGGTTCATCTCACGGTGGCAACTGATGCACTGCTTGTGGGCGGCGGTGGCATAGGACATGACGTCATCGGTTGCGGTCGGTTGGTGACAGTCACGGCATGACTGCTCGCTGCCCTTGACGTAGACCAACTTCTGTAGTGTCGAGTCGTATTGGTGGTGACACGTGCTGCATTCGTTGTTATTGGCGGCGATATGTATGTAGTGCAGGGACTTGTCCATGTGCATTTCTGTCCGGTTCGAGAGGTACCTTGGGGATTGGCGGTGACATTCCCCGCAGGTAACCGGACCGGCTTTGCGGCCGTCGTCGATGGTCTCGATATGGCAGTCGATGCAGTCGGAGTGGTAGGCTTCCATGACCTGGTCGTGGCTTTCGTTGGCAAGCCGATTGAACAGCAGTGACATGTCGCCCTGTTCGGTAGTCATATGACAACGGTCGCAGCTATCCCCTACGATTTGCAGGGTGGCAGTATGCGCATCGTGCGGATAGGCCACCGGTGGACGGTCCAGCGGTCCGAACTGCCGCATGGTATCGATAACGATCAAATCGGATCGTGGTATCGGCATTTCATTGGTAGCTTCGGAGTCGCCACAGGCAACGAGCAGCCCGCAGCTCAACAATCCGATGAGGGCAGCCATGAGCATCTGTTGCCAGTTCGGGCGAATGATCCGCAGAAGTCCGGTTTGTCTGTTCATCCTTGCGGTTCCTCCGGTTTCTCCATGCACTCGACCATGATCTCATTGATGAACTTCACATGCATCCCCAGATTGTAGAATCCGACGATATCCTCGATACCGCTGTGGCAGTTGTGGCAGGGTGTAATGATCACTTCGGCGCCGGTTTTGGCCAGTTGTTCGGCCTTGACCCGGTTGGAGACCATCCGCGAACGTTTCCATGGCGGCCCGCAGTTGATCACACCGCCGCCGGCGGCACAGCAGTAGTTGTGTTCCTGTTTGGGGTCGACATCGGTGAACTTCTCACAGAGTGCATCGACCACATAACGGAGCTTGTCCCCCAGCCCGCGACCACGGACTGTGTTGCAGGGGTCCTGTATCGTCACATGTTCCTGATACTTCTGTTTGATCTTGATCCGGCCGGACGAGAGCAGGTCATAATAGTACTCGATGGCGTGGACCATGGGAATGGGCGGGAATTGCCAGCTCAACCAGCGGGGTCCATCGTAGACAGCGCCTCTGAAAGCGTGGCCACACTCACCCATGACGATCTTCTTCACTTTCAGGCGAGCAGCGGTTTCCCAGTGGAGTCGTTCGACGCGTCCCATGACCTCGAAGTCACCGGAATACATGGCCATATTGGAGTTGTCCCAACCATCGGTAGCGGGCATGGTCCAGTCCTCACCGGCGGCTTTGAAGATGATAGCCATATTGCCAAGAAGCTGAGCCAGGATCTTCGGCTCCGGTGCGATCACGGAGTACATGACATCGGCCCCTTCCTTTTCCAGGGGGATGCGGACGGAGCTGAGTTCGGCCTGGGCTTCTTCTTCCTGCCACTGGAGCGTGTCGATCCACTCGTCTTGCTGGACCCACATCTGGTTGCTCGTGACGGCGTGTGAATTGGTGGTATCCTGCAGATAGATGGGAACAACACCGAGCAGCGAGCAGATGCGTCGTACGATGAGCATCAGATAGGCGATATCAATTCCGAAGGGGCAGTACATGCTGCATCGGCGACAGACACCGCACTCGGTAAAGGCGATCCGAGCGGCGTTGCGCAGGAATTCACCATCGACGTCGCCTTTACGTCGTACCAGCTCCCATAGGGTCTGACGGACCTTGGAGACGGGTGCAAACAGGGGATCCTTGTCGCGCGAGACGTAGGTGTGGCACGCATCGGCGCACAGCCCACAGTGCACGCAGGTGTCAAGGTAGGCCTGCAGGCGGGCAGAGTTCTCCTTGGTCAGTACACGGTCGACAACTTGACGAATACGTTCGGGTGTCAGTTGCTTTATGGTTTCATCGAGTCCGGGATCTTTCACCAGGCTCTCAGGAATCTTCTTGAATTTCACCATACCTCCTTACACTGTCTACCAGTCACGGGCGTTGCGCACGTAGCCGAACTCGCTGCCCATATACGCCCGTGTGAGAGGAAAGAAGATCATATGCACGATCCGCGTGAACGGAATGACCATGAGCCAGAGGGCCCCGGTCCACATATGCACGATCATGACCGTTCGGTAGTCGAATATCTGATAGTATGCCAGAAGCCCGGTGACGAACGGTCCCGCAACGATTACCAGCAGCACCCAGTCGCTGGTCTTGGTAACAAAGCGGACCACCGGGTGGGCCAGTCGCCTCAGGGCAAACACCATGACAACGATGACGACGAGGATGGTCATTACATTGGCCAGGCCATCGGGCAGGGTCCACCAGCTCACTCCCCAGGATTGTTCGAAGAGCATGACATGTCCCAGAAGGAAAATGGGGGTTAGCAACAGGCATATATGGAACAGGAACGACATGACCGTAAACACGGGTCGCATGCGCATATTGCGCGAGCCGAACGGTACCAGCCAGTGCACGATCGAGCGTACGCCGTGGTTCAGGCTCATATAGGGATGGACCACCCGCTCCTTCTTGGAGTCCTGGTATATCTTGACTATGCGATAGATTGTTCCGCCGATAAAGACAGCAAACGCAATCCAGACCAGCGGTCCTCGTGAGAACTCATACATCCTTCAGCTCGCTTTCATCCTCAGGCAAAGCAGTGTGGCCTTGTTTGTTCATCGCAGTAGTTCTCCTATCGGGACAACTTCGCGGAAATACTTCTCATCCTGTACGTATCTCAGCATGACGTACCTTCCATCAGGTGATACCACCGGATCCCAGCAGAGGTCCAAGTTGGAGCGTACGGGTTTGCCGTTGGCGACAAACAGGTAGTGCTTGTCCTGTTTGGCCTTGAAGAGCACGCCGGTTGCATCGGGAGTGAAGACCGGGTTCCAGACCTGGTCCCATCCATCGCCGGCGACCTCGCCATCGACCGCGATATTCCAGCGACCGTCACTTTTGACTGGCGCTGCAACCCGTTTTGAGTCGGCGCTGAAGGTCGGCGATAGCACCATGTCCTTGAACCGGCGTTTCCACGGCTGGTCATCGACAGCTATGGTCCAGCGTCCGAACTCAGGCGAGACGATAGCGGCCAATTTCGATCCATCGGGGCTAAATGTCTGCTGCCAGAGCTGGTTGTATTCGCGGTGCCATAGGGGGTGTCCGTCTTCGGCCAACGTCCAGTTCTTGCCTTGGCGGATTGGTGCGATCACGGTTCCATTGGCCCCCTTGAAGACAGGTTCCCACACACAGCCAAAGCGCTCGCTCCAGTCGGTACCATCGACCGATATCGAGTAGTCGCAGATACCGGTACGAATTTGGACGGCGACTTTGGTGGCACCTGCATTGAACACCGGCGACCAGGTATTGACGTATTTCTTATCCCACACCTGTCCGTCGACAGCCACTGACCAGACGCCTTCGAAGAACGCCGGCACATCGGCCTCGGCCAGGGAGTCGGTCTGTACTGTGACCGCGGCCCGTTTGCCATCGTCGCTCAGGGCGAAGTCGCGAATAGCTGTAAAGCGATTCTCCCAGGGTTTATCATCGATGACCACACCGTATTCGTTGTCCTTTTTGCACAGTGAGGCAATGATATTGCCATCGCGCGACCAGCGCGGATTCCACACATACTCGAACGTGTTTTCCCAGGGCTTGCCGTCGACAGCGATCGTCCACTCGAAATCGGCCTGAACGAAGGCCATGAGTTTACCGGCCGGCGTGTACCGAAGCATCCAGAGTAAGTCAAAGGATTCGGGCCAGGTTTGGTCGTTCACACAAACGGTGAACTTGCCCTCCTCGGTCTTGACGGGTGCGGCAATCGAGTGTCCATCGGGACTTGCCACCCACTCATCGATTCGAGCGAACCGCGTCTTGAGGGCGGACAAGTCTACCAGCTGGGCTTTTCCGGGAGAAAAATCAACCTCTGCAGACTGGGCCATAGGCTGCTATCACTTCCTCCAAAGGGTGTCACATGCTCCAGAGGGACTGGACGCTTGTGAAGATATTAACAAGTTCCATTTGATAACCTATATTGGCAGAAGAGCTTGTCAAGAAAAAGTGATTGCAACAAACTGCCAAAATAGCGCGAAAATGAAGACATCATAGTCAATGATAGTCCCTATTGACTGTTTTTGCGGCCGGAGTGTGGTGTCTGACAGTTAGTTAGTAACGGCGCAATGGAGGTAAACGTGGTAGTATCATTGTTACTAAATAGGTAAGCTATATCCATGCACTAAAAATGGTTGCAGTCGCAATTTTCGGGGCAGAATGCGCGTTTTTGCAACACCCGTGCATATTGCAGATAATTTGGGCCAGCTGGGTCCACACCGAAGCACGTTCGGGCGTGGTGCCAAGGTGGTTTGATTGGTAGAGTGAGATTGGCTACTTCAGGAGCTTGACCACTTGGCGGAAGGTCTCGGTACCGGCGGTGCCCATGACCTCGAACAAGGCCATTTCGACGCAACTGATTATGGCTCCTTCCTGTCTCATACGGTCCAAGCCGATGCGGTAGTTGAGTTCTACTCGTGAGGAGACGGCATCGGCCAGCACATGGACCTCATAGCCGGCCTTCAGCAGATCACGCGCGGTTTGGTAGACGCAGATGTGAGTTTCGATACCGGCCAGGATAATCTGTTTGCTGCCGAGTGTTTCCAGTTGCTGGTTAAACGGAGGGTGTCCACAGCAGGAGAAACAGGGTTTGACGATCGGTTGGTGTCCTTGCAGGGTGGCCTTGATTTCTGGGGCGGTCTCCCCCAGCTTGTCAGGCAGCTGCTCGTTCCAGAGTATGGGGATATCAAGGACGCCACAGGCCTTGATCATCCGGTTGACGTTGGCATAGAGGTCATCGCGGCGATACATGAGCGTGGCCAGGCGGCCCTGGATATCGATGATATTGAAGACAGCGTTTTCGGCGGTTAGCATGACAATCTCTCCAAAGCGTCACGTTTGCGGGTCATCTGAAGGTCGTGTGGGCTCAAGATAGGCAAGGACTTGTTCGTGGACAAGACCGTTGGTAGCGAGGACATGGCTGATGTCCAAGCTGAACGGCCGACCATCGAGATCGCTTAACAGCCCCCCAGCCTCGCGGGTGATGATATCGAAGCAGGCGACATCGACCTGCTTTATAAGTGCCTCGACAACAATGTCAATTTGTCCGGAGGCCAATAGATGAAAGGGCCAGCAGTCGCCGAAGGCGCGATGGCGGCGGGAGTCATGCAGCATGTGCAATAGCCCTTTTTCGCGTCCGAGTTCTCGAAAGGGATTCAGGGATCCGAAGCTCACCATGGCATCGCTGACGCTGCTACGGTCGGATACGTGAATTGGTTGATTGTTGAGGTACGCGCCCTGTCCCTTTACCGCCCACACGGTCTCTTCTATCATGGGCATATCGGATAGCCCCACGATGACTTCGCCTTGGTGCGCAAGGGCTATGAGGGTACCCCACAAGGGGATACCATCGATGAAGTTCTTGGTACCATCGATCGGATCAACCAGCCAAAGGAATTCGCTTTGTCCGGTTTGACCGGTTTCTTCGCCGAGGAAGGCGTGCTGGGGGAAGTGTCTCTGAATTGTCGTGATAATCGCTTGTTCTGCCTGTCTGTCGGCCTCGGTGACCGGCGACTGGTCAGGTTTGATCGCGATATCGAGGTCTTTCTTGAAGTATGTCTGCGTGATCCGGCGGGCGGCCTCGGCGGCCTCGCGGGCTACTGTCAGGAATTCATCCATGATAGTGAAACGTCTCCATGGCGGTTTCGAGTTGTGAACATGATACGATGAATTCGCGAGAAGTGCCAGAGTTGGTTGTCAGTGGGAGACGTGTTCGGCAGAGTGCAGTTCGAGGAGAATAGTGAGCATGGCATCGCGTACGCCGGAATCGAGGTCACGGAATCGTTGTATGAGCTCTTCTTCTTCGCTGGCCAGTTTCAGTGACTGGGCCCTGGCGTTGGCATCGGGGGATCCTCCGATAGCGTTGGCGTCTTTTTCCGCGGCCAGACGGGAGATGAGCTCGTTGCCGAGGATAGCCAGCCCGCAGTTGTCGAGGACCGGTTTTAGATTGTCCTGATGGAAGTTCTCTATCCACAGGGTATGGATGGCCAGCGGTTGCGGCTCGCCCTGGGTATGATACGAATTGGTCAACTTGGCGTGCATTTTCAGGGAGGTAGTCTTGCGGTCGACCGAGACCGAGATGATCCCCATTCCTTTGATATCGGGCTGGGAGCAACGCTTGATCAGCATCAGGTATCGTTCGCGCAGCGTATACAATGGAATTGAAAAGAGTACTCCCAGATCGACGATTTCCTGAGGAACAGAGTCATCGCCGGTGGTATAGTCGCGAATGGAGGATTCCCAGGAATCATCGATTGATCCTTTTGGTACCGGGAACTGCTGGAACCATTCGAGCAACTGCTCCCTGATCAAGTCCGGACTGAGTTCCATCTGGTCCGACAATCGTCGGACTTGGTCCTCCTCGCGCATTTTGAGCGCTTGCAGCAACTCCCACTGCCGCTCAAAGGGGTTGGTCTTTTTCTTTTTCTCAGTCATGCTCAGTAAACAAAATCAGGGTGTCTTACTATTATTGTCGACCGAACCGGCTATCGAATTAAGATGTCCACGTTTCTATTGGTCATGGGAATCGACCACAATCACGGCAGCACCGCTGAACCGTCCGTTGCGCAGATCGTCGAGGGCTTCATTCGCCTTCTCCAGAGGATAGGCGTGGGTCTCTGTTCTGACAGGCACTTGTGGTGCCAATTCGAGAAATTCCTGGCCATCCTGGCGAGTCAAATTGGCCACCGACCTGAGTTGCCGTTCCATCCAGAGCAGATCGTATGAGAAAGCCGGAATCTGACTCATGTAAATGCCGGCACATACGACGACCCCACCGGGGCGAACTGCCGTGAGGGCGGTGGGTACCAGGGATCCGACGGGGGCAAAGATAATGGCGGCGTCCAGTGGCTCCGGCGGGGGCTGGTCGGAGTATCCGGCCCATTCGGCTCCGAGGCCTTTGGCGAAGCGAATACCCTCGTCGTCTCCGGAACGTACGAAGGCATAGACTTCTCTTCCCTCCCATCGAGCCAGCTGGATTATGATGTGTGCCGCGGCACCGAATCCATAGAACCCGAGACGGTTAGCTTGTCCGGTCATTCGATAGGAGCGATAGCCGATGAGACCGGCGCAGAGAAGCGGGGCCGCCTGGAGATCGGGATAGCCGTCCGGAATAGGAAAGCAGAAGCGTTGGTCGGCGACGGTATATTCGGCGAAACCGCCGTTGATCTGGTAGCCGGTATAGCGGGCTTTCTGGCAGAGGTTTTCCTGTCCGTTGGTGCAGTAGAAGCAGTCGCCGCAGCTATACCCGAGCCAGGGCACGCCGACTCGGTCGCCAAGTGTAAACTCCGACACGTTCTCCCCAATGGCAGTTACGCGGCCAACGATCTGGTGACCGGGGATGAGTGGCAACTCAGGCTGGTTGAGTTCGCCGTCGACGACGTGCAGATCGGTTCTGCAAACGCCGCAGGCGGCGACCTTGATCAACACTTGTCCCTGACCGGGTACTGGTTTGCTCACATCGGATAGTACCATTGGCCGATTTGGTTGCTGCAACACCATCGCCTTCATTCTTGCCTCATGTTCTCTTGTGGTTGCGAGTACACATTTAGCCCTTGACGACACCCAATGGTGTCATGCGCGCCACAAGCCGGGAAATGCCGGATTCGTGACAGACCTTTACGACGTCATCGATATTCTTGTATGCGCCGGGGGCTTCCTCGGCAACAACGCGCTGGCTTTTTGCCTTAAGGTAGATCCCCTGCCTTTCAAGGCCAGCGAACACATCGGCCGCACGGTGCTGCCTGGTGGAGGCCTTGCGCGAGAGTTTTCGTCCTGCTCCGTGGCAGGTGGAACCGAATGTCTGTTCCATAGCCTTCCGGGTTCCAACCAGCAGGTAGCTGGCTGTGCCCATGTCTCCGGGAATCAGAACCGGCTGTCCGACGGAGCGATACTTTTCGGGGACATCCTGGTGGTCTGGACCAAAGGCCCTGGTGGCACCCTTGCGGTGTACGTAAAGGCGGCGCTGTTTTCCCTCGAACTGATGCGTTTCGAGCTTGGCCATGTTATGGGCGATGTCGTAGACAAGATGCATGCCCATATCGGTGGCCTTGCGACCGAGTACGGATTCAAATGACTCGCGCACCCAGTGCATGATGAGCTGTCGGTTTGCCCAGGCAAAGTTAGCTCCGCACTTCATGGCCTTGAAGTACCGCTGGCCTTCCGGGCTGCTGGCCGGCGCACATGATAACTGCGGATCGACCAGCGGGATCTTGTATGTTTTGTTGGCCTGACGCATTTCGCCGAGATAGTCGGTGGCGATCTGGTGACCGCAGCCGCGAGATCCAGTGTGGATCATGACCATGATTTGACCGATGGATGTGACACCGAACGCCTCGGCAACGTCCCGATCATAGATGGCATCGATTCGCTGGATTTCCAAGAAATGGTTACCGGCGCCAAGTGTACCGAGTTGGCCAACTCCGCGCTTCTTGGCCTGCGGACTGACCAGATCCGGGTCGGCCCCTGTTATCCCGCCGTTGTCTTCCATGAAGTGGGGATCCTCGTTCCATCCGTAACCCTGGTTGACGACCCATCGGGCACCTTCTTCCAGTACCTGCTCCAGTTCATGGTCGGCCAGTTTCAGACGGCCGCCTTCGCCCACACCGCAGGGGACATTGTTGAACATAGTGTTAATGAGTTTGGATATCCGGGGCTTGATATCGTCCACGAGCAGATTGGTGCGCATCAGCCGGACGCCGCAGTTGATATCATAGCCCACTCCGCCGGGCGAAATCACGCCCTGATCGGCATCGAAAGCGGCCACTGCCCCGATGGCAAAACCATAGCCATGGTGAATATCGGGCATGGCAATGGACTGCCCGATTATTCCCGGTAACGTGGCCACATTGGTCACCTGATACAGCGCATCATCGGCCTTCACCGCCTCGAGCATGCTGTCGCTGGTGTACACCAGCCCGGGAACTCGCATTGGCGGTTCATTGGTGGCACGTCGCTGGGAACCCTCGATGGGAAGCTCGAATCGGTAGCTGTCCAGTTTGTTCAATCGGCCGCTATAGGCCACAAGTCACCTCATCGGTTTGGAGTTCATCGTTACCACTAAGGGATCACACATCAAGCAGAACCTGAATCATCCATTGGCCCGATGCTTGTTGCTCTACCTGCAACATATGGTACGCAACGGCCTTGACTTCGAGTCCCTCCGAGTGTCGCTTCGGATCGAACCGCTCGCCGTGGGCGGTAATATGGGCCTTGAGGTTCTGGTGCAGCTTCACGATGCAGGATCCGGCAATGAAATCCTCGGCATCGGCCAGATAGACCAGGTGCGAGAGCAGATCCACGACCAGTTGTTCGTGGTCCGAAGCGGTAATGGTAAATGATACCTCGTGTTGCCGCTCAACAGGAGTGCCGCCGGTCATCACGCTGGTGAGTGCCTCGCAGGCCGCGGACAGGGCTGTCTCCAGCGTTGATCCGAAGGCGCGGAAGCCAATGTCGGCGGTATGCTCGAAGAATTCATAGTTGGGCATGTTCAAATATAAAGAGCGAGGCAGGGCAGGTAAAGAGGGATACGGGAAGAAGCAGCGGGCGGCCGCGTTTGGCGGCCCGCTGCGACGTTGTCTTGATGGATCTGACTACTTGATGTGCTCGATCAATACAGGGGCCTGGCCATTCTCGACAAAGGATATTTCCTTGCGAACGACGACGCGCTCAAAGTCTCCGACATGGTCGCCGTGTTCCTCATAGAAGAACGGGCGGACGGTGGTGTTTGTCTTGCTGTTGCCAACCCGAATTCTGAGATTCACGACGAGCGTTTTCAGATCGGTGGGGTCGGGACCCACACCGGTGACTTGTACTTCATCGTCCTCGTGCAGAAGCATGACTGAACCGTGGACATACAGTTTAGCCGGATCTTCCTGCTGGTTGGCCAGCGCGCTCACGGCAGTGTTACAGCTAATCACGGTGTTTCCTCCTTGGTCGAATCGTGGCTTACCGGACTGTAGTTGGTTGAATGTCTAACCCTTATTATGCGAAACTGAGGGCAGTATAGGTTGCCAATGACGTCCATCTTAGCTTGTGGTTGAATGGGTGTCAAACATAAATGCCGAAAGAACATCGGCGTATCAAAGGCTATTCGAGCGGCAGAACAAGGCTGATGAGTGTCTGGCCGGCTCGCGGGACCGGCTTGGAGTCGGCTGTGAACACACGCAATTCCCCGGTTTCGGTTATCAGAAAGAGTGGCAGGGCGGCATCTCCGTATTTGGACTGGAAGGCATCGAAATCAAATTCCTCGGTCATACGGTTGGACTTGATGACGGCCCCGCCTTCAAACCTGGCCAGCAAATAGTCATAGGTGGCATATTCCTCGAATAAGTAGCGGCCTTTCAGGTGCTTTGGCAGCGAGGCTTGGCGAAGATTGCGACCTTCGCCTCGTGGCACCAGTTGATACCGGTAGGAGCTGTCGAAGATATCCGAGAAGTGCAGTATTGTCAGGTAATTCACCTCATCGTTGGCGGTGACGGCAAAGACGCGGCCGATGCCGTCGAGCTGCAAATCACTGAGCATTTCTTCGGAGAGGATGTTGCCGTAGTATGACCTCATGCCTGCCTTTCGCGCTTGCATGATGTTACCCCAGTTGGTATCGACCAGCGCGACTCGGAATCCCGCTTCATTGAGATGCGAGGCAATCTCTCGGGCAATTTGGTTGGCCCCGACGAAGAGGATTCCCTGGGGATTCGGTTGAGCCACGTTCAGCAGGCGGGCCGCCAGCGGTGCGGTGAGGCCATAGATGGCAACGGTACCGATGATGACCTGAAAAGTGACGGGTACCAGCATTTCGGCTCCCTGGACTCCTGACTCGGCCAGACGAATGGCAAAGACACTGGAAACCGCTGCCGCGACAATGCCGCGAGGTGCCATCCAACCGACAAACAGCCGTTCGTTGAGCTTCATATCGGTACCCCATGTCG
>CAZXRO010000031.1:0-17081 GCA_964642435.1 uncultured Ignavibacteriales bacterium | reverse complement strand
CTGAAGGTTCTTGGTCTCCACGACATCCCGTGACATTTCGACGATATACTCAATGGGGCCATTCGGCTTCTCCCTGAGCGGGGCCAGGTGAACAACATAGTGCGCCTGGGTGCCATGCTGGTCAATGCCCGTCTCATCGCTCACACGCGTCCTACCATCCTGAAAGGTCAGTTGCGCGTTGCACCCCAGACACGGGCTGTCGAGGTTCTTGTATACCCTGTAGCACTTCTGGCCGGCCCACTCCCCAAAGTATTTGCAGAAGTTGCTATTAGCCGCGACGATGTTGTAGTCCCGGTCAATGATGGCAATGTTGAACGGCACCTGGTCGAACAGGCCGCGGTACATCCACTGCTTGTTCTGCTTGATAGCCGTTTGCGCGGGTCCTTTCACACGCGACCTTCCTTTCACCTATCCATGCTGCGTTGGTGCGCGCTGCCTGACAACCGCTTGACGGCAGCAACGAACGAATCCACATTTATCGGCTTCTCGATATACTGCTCAGGCGGTGCAACGGCAGTGTCTTTCACGAAATGGCGCACATCGAAGTCCGCCTCGGACTCAAGTCCACTAATCACAATAACAGGAATGTCACGAGTGCGCTTCTGCCGTCGGAGCTTGACGAAAAGCGACAAGCCCGACTCCTCCGGCATCATGATGTCCAGGCAGATCACCGAAGGTATCTGCCGGGCTATCTGCCTGAGCGCCCCTGCTGTGTTGTCTGCCGACCGTACACGGAAATCATGGCTTTCGAGTACAGCGCTCAGATACCGGACAACATCGGGTTCATCATCGACTATCAAAACCCCACCATCACTCATTGTTCTCGGTCCTTACTGTGCTCAATGGCACGTCGGGCAGCACCACCCTATTGAACACGGTGTCGCGCAGTATCTCCTGAGCCTTCTCTGACCAGTAGGCTGGAGCCTGATCGACGTGGCACCTGGTGCACTGAGTCAGATTGGCCCACTCGTCTCTTTCGGTGGAGCGTTCTCGATGACAATCCACACACAATTGGTGCATGGCGTCCACATAGGGTGGCGTATCATACTGGGTCACCTCAATGGTAGCACCCCCCGGGATCATGTCATCGTGGCATTCGGTACACGCCACTGCTGACTCGGCCGTCCGTGGTTGACCCTGGGCATGGCACCGTACACAGGACAGCTTGCCCCCATCGGGATTGGCGTGCCAGTCATGCCTGAAAGCATCGCCTGCGGTGTACATCGAGTTGTGACAGGCATAGCAGCCCGTGGACTCGTCAAGGGGGTAGTTCATGTGGTGACACTTGGCACAGGACTGCTTGTCACCTTCGCGCGCCACGTGCTCCTGGTGCGCAAACATTACACCGTACGCGTCTGTATTACCATCGATATACATGCTGTCAATCCCCCCGCGGGCTTCGGCAACCTCGACTTGTTTGACCCCTTCACTGCGGATGCGATCGCCGGGCATAATCGCGAATCCAAAGGCGAGCGCCAGAACGAGAATGAGCGAGAAAATCGTGCGACCAGCCACGCGTGGCGTCCCCAGCCAGACATCGGCTGCCCGGTCGAACTGCGACGGGGCCTCGACACTTTCTCTCGCGTCCTGCCACTTGTCCTCCCAAATCCTGAAACGCTCTATGAAGAACAAGAATCCTAACACAGCAGCCGCAATGATTCCAAGGCTGATCATGATCTCAAAGATGGTCGGCACATAGATCGGCCCGGTCCGCACAAGCATGATCCCGGCAATATTCGCGCGGTGCAGACCGAGTCCAAGTACCCCGGCGACCGAGGCTGTCCACAACCCTGCAGCCGAATAGCGCAATCTCTTCACACTGAGGAAGATGATCGGTAAAGCGAAGGTGAGAACGATCTCGATCCAGAAGACGACCGTCGGCCAGGTACCGGCTACGGCAGCGCTAACGTCACCGGTAGCGACCAGATCAATGAATCGGATCAGGCCGTACACGACCAGCGCACCTACCGAGAACAGACCCAAA
Source organism: uncultured Ignavibacteriales bacterium (assembly GCA_964642435.1). Classification (GTDB taxonomy): domain Bacteria; phylum Zixibacteria; class MSB-5A5; order GN15; family FEB-12; genus WJKG01. The sequence continues at coordinate 15,097 of CAZXRO010000031.1, read as the reverse complement.
CCGCTGAGTTTGTCGAATTCGATTCTCCTCTTGTAAAGCGTGGAAATCGTCATCACCGCGAGAATGAGCATCAGGGGCCCTACCGCTATGGCGGACACGAAGAACTGAACCGGTAACCAGCTTGAATACCAAAGCGGGTGCAACTTCTCTGGCGTGATCAAGAAGAGCGTTCCCAGCGAGGACTGGTGTAGTGTGGAGATCATAATCCCCAGAATTACCAGGACGATCTTGTAACGGGCGAGGAATCGTCGCAGCGAGGCAAACCTGCTGGTCTCCTCTAAGGGTACCGGCAAGAACTCCAGAAACAGTACCAGCAAGTACAGCATGACGCACCAGGAGATTTCGAATAAGGCCGAATGATGCTGCCAGTAGATGATTGGGTGCCATACCATCCACGGCAGACCAAGCTCGATCACCAACGCCGTTGCGGCTGACAGGTAGCCCAGGAACGCCAGCAACACAGCCACCTTGGCGTAGCGGTGATATTCCTCGCGCTGCATGACGTAGATGATAGCCGTCACAACAAAGCCGCCTGCAGCGAGGGCGATTCCCGGCACCACGTTAACACCTTTCCAGATTCCCCACGGGGTTGCATCGCTGAAGTTGGCAATCGCGCCCAGCCCGAAAAGCATACGCACTGTGACCGAGGCAATCCCCATCCCAAGTATTGCCCAGAGGATCGATTTGAATACGGTTACTCGTCGCATTGTGTCACTTGTCCTCCTTATGCTGTTCACGCTGGATTCGCTCACGACGCCGGAAAAACCAGTATAGCCCGCCCATGAGTGCCCCCATGCCCACGAAGGCTGGCGGTACCGCGTTCATTGCCGGGGCTGTCGTTTGCGGCAGCGACACTTGCAGGTTCCGCTTGGGATAGGTCAGGAATCCCAGGTCAATATCGGAAATGTAGAGCACCGAGGTTCCGCCGCAGTCGTGCTCACCCCAGACCTTGTCGATGTATTTGCCATTGCCTGCCTTGATGCGATGGTGCGCCTCGGCGAGCAACTCGTCTCGGTCGCCGAAAATGGTCGCTTTCTCGGGACAAGCTGCCGTGCAGGCCGGCTGCTGGCCACGCTCAAGCCGATCGAAACACATATCGCACTTCTGAATATATGGAACGGCTTCATCCCAGTCGTAGCGCGGAATCCCATAAGGACAGGCAATCATACAATAGCGGCAACCAATGCACTTTGAGGCATCGTAAATCACCGCTCCGGTATCAGTTTTTACCAGAGCAGCTACCGGACAGGCCGAGACACACGCCGGATCGAGACAATGTCGACACTGCTTGCGCACATAGTGATTGTCGCGCTCGACTATCGAGGTCCAGTTACGTGCCGAGAGGCCGTCCATCCGGTGGAACTCTCGGGGCATGTCCTGCTTCAGCTGGTTTTCGGCCTTGCAGGCAACCACACATTCGAGACAGCCGATGCACTTGGTGATATCGGTCAGTATAGCTTTCACACCGGAGCTCCCTTCTTTTTGAGTGTGGTGCAAATCTTCTCATCGACCCGTGCGGGGAACTTCCACGCCAGGGAGACAATGAACTGGGACAGAGGCATCAGTACACAGTGAGCAATCTTCGTGAACGGTATGAGTACGAAAATGAGCTCCGCTGACAGCACGTGCACCAACATGGTGAACTGGTACATTGCCGGTCCCACCACCATGTTCGAACAGATATAACCGGTGGCAAAGGGAATGATGAGCAAGATCGGCCAGAGGTAGTCCTGCCTGCGACTGAGCGCCTGTGCCGATCGCACCGCCACTCGGCCAAAAAACAGCGCAAGTGCAGCTGCAATGGTCGTCAGTGTCAGAAAATCTGCCCAGAAATGTGGCAGCGACCACCACGATATCCCCAGGCTCGCCTCCCAAAGCTGAATATGAGACAGCAGAAAGACAGGGACCATGATCAGACCAATGTGGAAGACTATCGATACGACGCTGTAGATCGGTCGCTGCGTAAACGCCCGTTTCAGCGGAAAGAGCCAACTGACCGTCTTCTTGATCGCTGCCGACCAGGCCAGCGACCTGTCTCCTGCCCGGGTGTATGCCTCGACGGCGTTGATCACGTCAAGCACAACCAGCCGAATCAGGCCAAGAACCATGATGCCAAATGTGAGCCTGAACAACGGTCCCTGTGCGAATTCAATTGCCGCGTCCACAGTCTATCCTTTCTCCTGCATAGTTTGCATCTCTTGGGCCGGTTTGCCCTCGAACACGATCGCCTTGTAGATTAGATCATGCAGCCCCACGACTTCACAATCGATTCCCTGATCCTCAACCAGTTCGCGAAGTTGCTTCTTGCAGTTGGCGCACGGGGCAATCAGGTACTTGGCGCCGGTCGCACGTATCTGGTCGGCCTTGGCTTTGCCTCCCACCATCGTGCGGTATGGCCGAATCTCATCGATTGACACCGTTCCACCCCCGCCGCCGCAGCAGATGTTGTCCGTGCCTCGCGGCTCCATCTCGACAAAGTCAGAGCAGAAGGCCCTGATCAGCTCACGCGGTTGCTCGGTGATCCAGCCTTGACGGGCAATGTTGCACGGGTCATGATATGTCACGCGCTCCGTGATCGTGTTTGGAGTGAGCTTGAGTTTGCCCTCTTTGTACATCCGATGCGTATATTCCATGATGTTGTACACGGGCTTGGCCTTATCCCCGCCACAGTGCACTGGCACATAGTACTTGGCGGTGCGCGAGGCGTGACCACATTCGCCGATCAGGATCGCCTTGGTATTCAGCCGCTCTGTCTCAGCGTATAGCTTGCGGATGACGCGCTCGAGAATCCGATCGCTGTAGAACAGTCCGTAATTGATCGCATCGAAGTAGTTTGTACTGATTGTCCAGGAGCCGCCGGTCGCGGCAAATACTGCCGCAATTCCCATCAAGGTCTCTGCCTCCATCAAAAAATCGGATACGGCCGGCGTGAACAAGTACTCCGCCCCCTCCACATCGATCGGGAATTTGATCGGTACCCCCTTTTCCTCTTCCATATCCTCCTCAAGAAACTCCAGAGTGTCAGACAGCGCCGGAAGGGGAACGGCCGATGTATTCCCGGTCTTCCCTTCGAGCTGCTCGCGGGTGCTGACCACGAGAGCGCGCGGAGCGATACCGATCTCACTGAGGATGAACCGGCCCAGGTGCGTAATCAAGGCGTGATCGATCCCCACCGGACACTCAATAGTACAGCGCCTGCAGGCCGTGCAGTTCCAGAACGACTCGGCCATCTCCTGGATCTTCTCGTCAGTCAAATGCCCGCTACCGGTCAGCCGCCCGATGAGTGAGCCAGACATCGTGAAGTGCCGCCGGTACACCGACAGCAGCAACTCCGAACGGTAACACGGAATATCTTTCACGTCGCCAGTTGCCTGGTACACAGGACACTGAACGGCACACCGGGCACACTTGGCCGATACGCGCACAAAATGCTCCAGAGCCATCCGGTAATTGGTGTGACGCAGAATCGCGGCGAATGCCTCCAGAAAGGCCCGTGGCCGACCTGCTACCTCATGATCCTCCACATGATAGCGCACATCCAGATGCTGCCGCTCAATCACCTCCGGCTTTTTCACGCTAACGAAGGCGCGCTCTCTTTCCTGCTCGTTGATGGGTCTTGTTCTCATCGCGTCTCGCTTGTTTCCTTTCAGGGTTCAGTCACCCCGGATATCAGCCTGTTTCTTCCCATGTTAGTTGCTCATGCCCGTCTACTCGAACGGTGATCAGCGGCACCCTATCAGCCCTGAGCTCTTGATCTTTCACTACCTGCCGATTGGGGTCTATCACCTCGATACCAAAGGCCCGACAGCATTCGGCCAGCCGGTCGTTGGCCGGGTATATGTAGGCGCGGACATGAAAATCATTCACAGTCGCATCGTGAAATTCGCGAATCTCCTGGTCACAGCGGTAAATGTGCGCCCCGCAGCAGATGGCCACCCGGACCGGGCGTTTGCAGACCGGACAGTCGATACTGCCGATCAGATCGACCGCAAATGGCGCCGAATCATCCGTTGCAAAGACCTTCCAGCCGTAACTGGCGAATAGGTCATGACTCCAGCAAATCAGATCCTCATGAGGGATGTCACACATTGCCTTCTGATCATTGCCATTCATTGGCGCCGGCTTTAACTGACCACCGGCAAATTGCTCAAGCGCGTCCTCGACACTCAGCGCAACATGGTCAATCACCTCCACCCCCATAGAATTCAGCAATTGCCGGTAGAATGCCCTAATCCCACCACAGATGACGCAGTCCACGTGTTGCTCACGAATCAGCCTCACTCGAGCAAACCCCTCAGTGTCCAAACAAGCGCTGACCTGCTTTTCCTCAATCCGCCCCTCAAACAGAGTACAGATATAGAAATGCTCCGCAGTCTCGAATCTGGGTGCGACAACAGCTCCCATTATGGGTATTGCAACTCTTGTTTGCATCGCAGCTACAGTAGATACAACAACCGTGCCAAACGACCGGAATTCTTACTAAGTTATTGTTAGACAATTGATATTGACGGGATACAGTCTCTTGCGAATGGACTGCGTTGCGTTGCATAGGTTGCGTATGTTGCGCCTGAGTGTTGCATGCAACGTCCGCGACAATAGTACTGGTGGGGGGTGTCAGGGAAGTATTAAATGTCGGCAGGATCGATATTGTGCTTCTTCAACTGGCGCCACAGTGTGGTTCGATGGATACCCAGCAGGCGGGCAGCATCGGTCACTTTGCCGCCGGCTTGGCGAAGAGCATCAATCAGCCGCCGGTCATCGGTTGTGTCCGCAGATCCCGAAGCCGGGTTGCTGGCTGCAGGCAACGGTGAGGCAAGGTCATTAAGAAGTTCCAGCGGCAGGTGTTCGCGCTGGATCACCGAGCCGTGGCAAACCACAAAACCGTATTCGATGATGTTCTCAAGCTCGCGAACATTTCCCGGGAATTCGTAACGCATGAGAATCTGCATCACCTCCGGGCTGACGCTCACGATATTCTTTCCACGCCGGGAGTTGAACTGACGGATGAAGTGATCCACCAGATAGGGGATATCCTCGCGCCGTTCCAGCAATGGCGGGAGGTCTATCTTGACTACAGCCAGCCGGAAATAGAGATCATCGCGAAATCTCCCTTGGGCAACCAATCGCTTGAGGTCCTGGTTTGTCGCCGCCACAATACGGATATCCGCCTTAATCGGTCTGGTACTGCCAACCGGCTCGTACTCCCGTTCCTGAATGAGCCGCAAGAGCTTCACCTGCGTAGACATCGGTAACTCTGCGATCTCATCGAGAAACAGCGTCCCTCCTTTGGCCACGGCAACCTTGCCCGGCTTGTCCTTCTTGGCGTCAGTGAATGCTCCCTGAACATAGCCGAACAATTCGGATTCAAACAGCTGGGTAGGCAGCGTGCCGCAGTTGATCACTACCAGATTGGCATCCTTGCGCGGGCTGATATTGTGAATCGCTCGGGCGAACAATTCCTTTCCCGAGCCTGAGGGGCCCTGGATCAACACGGTGCTCTCGCTGTCCGCGATATCCGAAAGCATGGAAAACAGCCGGATGATCTTGGGACTCTTCGACACGATGTCCTCGAACGAGTACTTCCGGCTGAGCTCTTTGCGCAGGCTCTCAATGGTCGACAAATCCCGAAATGTCTCCACAGCACCGAGCACCTGCCCATCGACATCTCGCAAGACGGCGGTCGAAATACTGATCGGGACAGTCTCACCGTGAATATTAATGATATTGATCTGTCGCCCCACTTCTTCCTGACCGGTTTGCAGGGTTACCCGCAACGGGCAGTTCTGGCAAATGTCAGAGTGGAAGATGTCATAACACTTTCTGCCCACAGCGCGCGAAGCCGGGATTCCAGTGATGCGCTCTGCGGCCCGGTTGAAACTGGTGATGAGCCGATCGCTGTTGACAGTGAAGACACCGTCGGCCACAGAGTTGAGAATCACTTTGAAAAAGCGCAGGTCTTTTGGTGTTTCAGTCACTATGGCTGCCTCTTAGGTACAGTAGCAAAACGCACATTCGACCAAGCCCAATATAGGCAATAGAGCCACATGCGCCAGAGCGAATTGTGATTCACGACACGCTCGCCTATGGCTCAAAGATTGGTGAATCGGGAGCGATAGCATACAAGAGCAGACTGACACTGTTCAGTTTTTGATCACTTTCGCCGACAAATAGTAACAGCACGGGAATCTGCCGAAACGGCTGATCGATCACCCCTGAAGCAAGCGAACGATGATGGACAAACTGACGCTGCACAAGCACACCGGAAAGCCCGCCAAAGGCGGGCCTGATACTCAACGCGGGGAAATGACCCCATTTGCTCGCATGACAATGAGTCCCGATCAAACCCGTGTTGCCTCATGCTCCCATGAGCGCCGTGACCTGAAGGAGCGGATCAAGGAGCTCAACTGCCTGTTCGAGTTCTCGAATCTCTTCGCCCAGGACGCCAGTATAGAGGTTCTCCTGCGGAAAATCGTGGAGCTCATTCCACCCGCCTGTCTGTATCCCGAAATGACTCAGGCGGCTATCGTCCTGCAGGACTTTCGCTGCACTACCAAGGCTTACCGGGAGAACAAGTCGGCATTCGAAGTGCCGATTCACGTGCACGGCCACAGGTTAGGGCGACTGAGCATCGTTATCTGTCACCAGTCACTCCCTACCGAGCGCGTCCTTTTAGCTGAGGAGAAGCGGCTGCTTGCTGACATCGCAGAACGCCTCGGACGTGTGATCGAGCGCAGACGTACCGAGCAGGAGCTAAGAATTAAGAATCGTGCCGTGGCCTCGTCGCTGACCGGAATCATTCTCACGAATCCCGATGGGCTTGTTGGCTATGCCAACGAGATGGCGCTGAAACTCTGGCACTGCGAGTCCGAGAGTATTCTGTACACAGCCATTGACAAGCTGTGGCAGGATGAGAATCACGGAACCGCCATCAGGAGTGCCCTCAACTCGCACGGGCAGTGGTCCGGGGAGTTGGACGCCAAGCGCTCAGACAGCTCCATCTTTTCCGCGCATGCTGTTGTAAGCCTGGTTCTTGACGACGATGGCTCGGTACTCGGTCAGAACTGGTCTGTCGCTGACATAACCGCGAGGCTTCGGCAGCAGAAAGAGTTTGAGAATTCCCGAAGGGAACTCGCCCGACGTTTCGAAGAGCGGACCGCGAGACTGACCCGCATCAATGATCAACTGATAGATCAGTTGGTCGCTCGGAAACGGGCCGAGCGAGCACTGCGCCTGAGCGAACAGCGGTACCGACTACTGCTGGAGCAAACCGATGCCCTCATCTGCCATTGCGACGACAAAGGTGACGTCACGCTGGCCAATCGTCGATTCGCTCGGGATTGCGACAAACAAATTGACCAGATTACCGGACAGAACATCCGTGAGCTATACGTTCCCGAGGAGGCAGATCCCTTAATGGAACGTGTGCAGGACGCGCTGCGGACCAAACATGCTATAGTCTACGAATGCCGGGTCATCCGGAACAATCAGGAGCGCTGGTTCAGCGCCACTATCCACCCCATCAGTGACAGTACCAGCCACAGCTATGGTATATGGATCATCAACCGAGACATTACGCAGCGCAAGGAAGCCACCGAGCGCCTGAAAGAAGTCAATGAGCAACTGCGTGCAGAGCGCCACGCCCTGACCGAAAAGAACATGGCGCTGACAGCAATAATGGACCAGATCGACGATCGCGCCAATAAGGTGGCGGCTCAGATCGAATCTAACATTCAGCGAATAGTCATTCCCTTGGTGGACAAGCTTGCTAACAAGGTTTCTGAGCCGCACAATGAGTACGTGCAGATGATCCGGACACAACTGAGCGACATCACCTCACCGTTTATCCATACCCTCGAACGGCACTTCGCGAGACTGACTCCACGCGAGGTCGAGATTTGCCACATGATCCGTAACGGGCTGTCGTGCAAACAGATAGGGGAACTACTCAACACCTCCGAGCGGACCGTTCTTAAACACCGACAGAACATCCGAAGCAAGCTCGGCGTCGCACAAACCAAGACCAATCTCACCACTTACCTGCGCCAGATGGACTCACTTCACCGCGACTGATATCGTCCCTGGCCATTCCCGTGCAAGACCACGTAGTAAGCCTACGTCATCCGTAATCACTCTTATCGCTGTGACACGTTGACTTTCCGACCGATAAATATGGACAGGGTGAGCGATTATCGCCCTTTTTGGGCTGAGTGCAGGAATCGCCAAGACACCAACCAGGACCGGCTTGGAACTACTAAACATATTTGAGGGGAGAGTGCCTATGCTTAAGAACCTGAAGATTGGCAAGAAACTGGGGATTGGTTTCGGAATGGTGATTGTGGCCTTGGTCGCTGTCAGCTTCACCAACTACACCAGCTTCCAGGACGTGTCCGAGAAGGTCACCGTTGCCCAGAAATCATGCAACGACAAGGCTTTCATGATCGAGAAAGAGGTGGATCATCTCAACTGGATGAACTCCCTTGCAGATCTTTTTCTGGACGACAAAGTAACTCACGTAACGGTGCAGACTGACCATCACAAGTGTGCCCTTGGTGAATGGATGTATTCATCTGAGGTCAATCAGATGCGCGCTGAGGACGCCAAGCTCGATGCCCTTCTGCACAAGATCGAGGAACCACATCAACACTTGCATGAAACCGCAATCGCAATTGATAAGCTCTATCAGGCCTACAAGCCGGAGACCCATACACAGGTAACCCACCACTGGGCCGAACAACTGGACTGGTTTGCTCAGTTGAGCGCTTCAATACAGGCGGATAAGCTATTTGAGCATGAGACGAACCTTCGCAAGTCCCACACCGGACAGTGGTACCTTGGCTTCAAACCCGACAACCCCGAGCTCAATCGTCTCGTGCGTGCATGGGAACAACCTCTTGGCGAGTTGTATGCCGCCGCGGCCAAAATCGTCGAGGCACAGCAGAAAGGCAATCACGCCCAGGCCGAGCGGATTTTCCGCGATGAGGCCACCCCCAGCTTGGCCCAGACACAATTGGCCTACAATGCTACTGAACAATGGTTAGTCAAGGCTCAGCACAGTTGGGCCGAGGCGAAGAAGGTCTTCGACACCCAGACACGCCAGCATGTTGCCGCTACTCAGGCGGTCCTGGCAGAGATGAAAGAGCATTTTGGAAAGCTGTCTGACAAGGCTACTCATGAAACCCGTGAGCAAGCCGCTTCAGCCATCACACTGCTGCTCGTTTTGGCCACGATCGGAACCGTTCTCGGCCTGCTCGCCGCCTTCTTCATTACACGTGGTGTGGCACAGCCCATTCACAAGGTCGTTGAGGCGACCACTATGATGAACCACGAGTTCAATCAGATGGAATCGGTTGTCGAAGCCATCTCGAATAACGACCTGACTCAGGAGATCCCGGAATCGAAGTTGGGGCAGATCGGTATCGACTCCAACGACGAGATTGGGCAACTGGTCAGCGCCATCGAGGATTCGCTGGCCGCGAAGGACCGAATGGCCATCTCCATGCGCAAGATGAGCACCAATCTCAATAATATGATCAAGCAGCTCTCGGACAATGCACGTGAACTCGTTTCTGCAGCGACAGAGATTGCGTCCTCGTCCGAGCAAATGTCACGCGGTGCCCAGGATCAGACGGAGCAGGTCACACAGGTTTCAACGGCGGTTGAGCAGATGACAGCAACGATTGTTGAGTCCTCCAAGAACGCCGGCGAGGCCAGTGATGGTGCCCGACAGGCGTCCGAGACTGCCAATCAGGGCGGTAGTGTTGTCAGCGAGACGATTTCCGGAATGCAGCGCATAGCCGACCAGGTTCGTACCTCTGCCGATGCCATCGGCAAGCTGGCCAAGTCTGCCGACCAGATCGGAGAGATCATCGGTGTGATCGACGATATTGCCGACCAGACAAACCTGCTGGCGCTCAATGCCGCTATCGAGGCCGCTCGCGCCGGTGAACAGGGTCGCGGATTTGCAGTCGTGGCCGATGAGGTGCGTAAACTTGCTGAGCGCACTGGTAAGGCTACGGGTGAGATCACAGATATGATCAAGGGAATTCAGTCTGAAACAAGCGAGGCTGTTGCTGGCATGGAGTCTGGTATAGGAGAGGTCGACAAAGGTCGTGAACTGGCTGATCAGGCCGGCAGTAGCCTGACAGAGATCGTCAGCATGTCACAGCGCGTTATGGACATGATCCAACAAATCGCCACCGCCTCAGAGGAACAGTCCAGCGCGGCAGAGCAGATCTCAAAGAACATTGAACACATCGCGTCGATCACGCGTGAATCCGCCTCCGGCGCCGAGCAGTCCGCGGCAGCTGCCGAAGAGTTGAATCAGCAGGCTGAAGGACTGCGCCAGATGGTCAGCCACTTCAAGATCAAAGGTGGTAATGCAGGAATCGTCGAACTGGCCAAGCAGGACCACGCCCTGTACATCAAGAAGCTCGAAGCCATCATCAAACGACCCGATACTGCCGACACGTGGAAGGTCACCAATCATCGTACCTGCCGCTTCGGTCAGTGGTACTACTCGGATCAGACTGCTGAGCTTCGCGGTGACGGTGCCTTCAAGGCTGTCGAGCCTCCCCATATCAAGGTGCACGAGTACGCAAACAAGGCCATCGATTCCGTCAGGGCTCGTGACATCGAGAAGGCCAGGGAGTTCAGTCAGATGGCTCATCAGGCGTCACAGGATGTCTTCCGGGCTCTTGACGAGCTGGCCAGCCATCTGAATGCCTCGGTCCCGGCGTAGCGTCGAGACGATTCTGGCAACGACAAGTGCGCTCGTCAACCACAAGAAAAAGCCGCGCGACCATTCACGGTCGCGCGGCTTTCTCGTTATCGGGTCTGAAACTCAGTCGCGCTGCCAGTCTATCCGGTCACCAACCTTGATGCCATGTTTCTCGCAGAAACCTGCCACAACCTCTATCACGTGCTGTGCTGGAGCGGTCGAGGTATGCGATTGTCGCGAGTGCGGCTGGGTATGCTCGTAGATAGTCACAATGGTCGAGTCGGCGCCGACAAAGATCATGTCCAGCGACAAAGGCGTATTCTGCATCCAGAACGACTGTATCCTCAACTCATCAAAGACAAACAGCATCCCACGGTCGGGCCGCATAGTCTTCCGGTACATCATCCCGACCGTGCGACTGTCGGGATCATCCGCAATCTCGATTTCGATCGTCACGGTATCCACTGCGGTTGTGTCTGACTCCGATGGCGAATAGAAGGTAAGTGTGCCTTCTCTGACAAACTTGCCGGTCAGATTGGGCCCGGAATTCGGCGGGGGTGGCTCAACCGAACTGCCTGGCTGGCACTGTGGATCAATTATCACAGCGATTATCGCAACTGCAAAGAGCGCAGTGACAAACCACACCCATCCCGGCGGTCTGCCTTTAGGGCGCTGGTGGAGGTTCGTCTTGGATGTGCCGCGTTTCTTCTTGGCCACAGGTCTACTCCATTGCTACCACGTGTCTCTCGATATTTATACACGAATCGAACCAATAGAACAAGGCTGTTGCTGTCACACGGGAGAAGGCGAACAGATCGCTCCATGGGGGCCAGGTAGCGCACGTGCGGCGGGCGATCTGTGAGAGACTCGAAACTGCTGTGGGGTCATGAATACTCCCACTGCCGCATCGTCTACTCACGCACACCTCTTGAGCGATGGTTAACCCTACCACAGACCATGGTCAGCGAAAGTCTGCAGGGCCATCATGTTGGATGACTTGTAGAAGGCTCGGTCTATTGCTGCCGCCTTGAACGCTGACGAATTGGTAGCATCCTCGAGCGTGGCATGGGATCCGACACCTGCCCACTTGCCACCCGGACGCAGCCATGTCTTCACGTAATCCTCATCGGCACCCTCGATGTGAAAACCACAATGGTCGCGCAGATGCTCCATCAACGTGACTATTCTGGCTTTCGTCCCCCCGGCGACCTTTGATGTGAATACTTGATTCCAAGTACTGCCCTGCGAGTCCTCATTCAGCCAAGCCTGCTGCACGGCCCGGGCCAGATGCATGGCGGTTTCCTTCTGTGACTTGTCATTGCCCAAACTGGCAATACCGGAATCACCCTTTCCCAAATCCATACTCGCCAGTTCATTGATGAAGTCAGTAGCGATCTCGACACAAAAAGGATCAGGAACAAAGAAATCATCACCACTCACATCACCGACGAACGACCAGAAGTATGCCGGGCGTAACTCAGGTCTGATGGTCTTGACGTACTCCCAGTTCAGACAATCTCTTAGATCGGCGTTCTTCTTGACATCGTCCTGCTGCAATCCGCGCAGTCCCCAGATGACGATCTTGGCATAGTCATCAATAGTCAACGCTGTTCGTTCGGCCTGCTTCTGCGCCTCGATATGGCGTTTCTCTGTTCGATAGAAGTCATTGAAGTCACTTTCAACATTCGGGGGCAGCTGCTTGGGATCGCAATTGATGCGGTCTACCCGCCAGTCCAGGATGATGGGATAGGCGGAGTCTTCCAGAATGCCTTCGGCTACAGCGCTGCGCAGGACCCTCAGCACGTGGTAATCTTCCATGGCGACACCCTTGATACCCAGTCTGTCCGCGGCTTCCTTGTCCTGATCTCCACCGAAATAGGTAACCGTCAGCGTGATGACCGGCTTTCGATCGTCACGTTTGAAGACACTATCAGCATAGACCCGCCTGATCTTGTCAAGCACCACCGGCAGCGAGGGTTTCTCATCGTCGCGGAAGAGCTTCGATTCAAACGTGCCATAAGGGCTTTCCTTATCAATTCGTCGCGCGGCCATGTTGGTCGTGATGGTCATCGCCTCTTGCCAGAATGTCTCCTGTGCCAGCTTGGTCGCAGCGTCTATCTTCGCCTTCATGTCGGCGCTTCCCTCGCCGGTAACCTCGCACCGCAGGAAGTCATAGATGCCGGCCGGCGTACACAGAGAAATCACCGCATACACATGAGCCGTCGTCTGCCCGGCATTCACATCCGACTTCTTGAATCCAGGAGATCCCGGCTGCCTGGGTGCTTGCCGATTTGATCCCAACGTGTTCCCTCTGGCTTTCCAGCGCGGATCAGCGTCGGTACTATCTGCGGAGTGTCTGTAGTCGAAACGGTGTTCCTTCGCATCACTCGTGGCCGTCAGACCAACATCGCTGGCAACCTCGAAACCCACAAGCAAACTGGCGATAACAGTATCGACACTGCCCGGCCGGAATGCCTTGTCTATACTGGTGCTTCCCTGGCCTCCAAACTGCGAGACCCGCAAGGGCCATTCCCACACCGGCCATTTCTTCAGCTTTTTGCCACTCGGGTAGACTGCCTTGTCTTCCGTGACATCTTCCCACAGCTCATCTTTGTCGCTGTTCTCAAACTTCTCCCATCCTCCCTTCGCCCGAACAATCGCCTTTCTCTGCTCGGCTTCAATTGCAGCAAACTGACTCGATGCCGCCGAAAGGCCCTTGAACAGGAAAGCCAGGTACGGGCACATGAGGCTTGGCTGTAGCCCCATCTCAGGCGAGCGAATGACCACGATAGGAGCCAGCAGGTTGTGCTCGCCGACATCAAACCTCACCACCGAAAGCCAGGGGCCATCACCAGTAGCGTCACCCGGCAACTTGCTCTTTGTGCTCACCCTGCCCCGGTGCTGGAGCATTTTGACGATGTCGAAGTACTTCTTGACTTGGAGTCCTCGTGCCAGCCACGTCAGATCCGAGCCAAGGTCGGTCTGCAAAAAGACACCCAGTGCCCGGGCAATGATATCTTCGGGATCAGTCGCTTCCTCTTGCTTGTCCGCCCACCGCTTCAACCGGGACTTCCGAAACCAATTGCCCATGAACCGCAGGTCCGTCGGCATGTCGATGGGCTCCATACGACTACCCTGCTTCGACTCCCACGTGTCCATTTCACCCTGTGGCGAGACCCGCAGTATCTTCCGAACGGGCGTCTGTCTATCGCCGATCTGGTAGTTCCCCATCCGCCACTCGAGAATCGGTCCCTCCGGGTCGATCTTTCCCCGCTCAATCAGGATGACTGGTCGCTGCTGATTCGGGTTCTTACCTGCTTCCTTCTGAACCAGCGTGTTCAGTCGGGCGTTTACTTCTTCATCCATGAAGCCAAGGTACACATCCACTATCTGCGGTTTGCGATGGATCTGGAAATGGTAGGTATTATTGATCCTGGCACGGACACCATCTTCTGGCTTGGCAGGCAGTGCGGGCAGCTTGATGGCATCGCCGGGCATCAGCCACCATTGCCTTCCCTTGAAGTTTGGATCCCCCTTGATGGCATCCATGATAGCGTTGAACGAGTGCCGATAGTTCGCCAGTTTGTTCTCGGCGTCCTCAATGATACTCAGCAGGCTTTCACCGGGCTGCAATTCGACTCTGGCACTCGGGGGATTCTTGAACTCGACTACATGCATATCCCTGACTAACCCTGTTGCTCGCTGGATCCCAGATACGACCACGCGTCAAGGTCCACCTGGGGGAACGAAATGAAGTACTCCTCAGAGGACAAACCCTCAACATGGGCACAGCCGTTGTCGTCCAGCGTGTCTTCCTTCACGATGGTTCCATCGGGCGTCTCGATGCGATAGACCTCGCCGCCAGCGGGTTGACCAAACTCGTCGACCAAGTCTATTCTAATCCACCGTTGCGGAGGCAACAGTCGGATACGATACGCCTTACCGCTCGCCAGTGACATCTCCAGAGGATTGCCACTTGTCGGCTGTCTTGCATCAACACTGGAAGTTTGGCTGCGTCTGTTTTCTGGCATAGATCAGCAAGTGGATAACGGAATCTACTGCTGGATAGATACTGCGACACTGTCAGCAAAACAAGAGAAGAATAGAAGACTGGAGTTGGTATCTCGCAAACAATCAGGTCAGGATCATCCGTCGTCGTTCAGACTCGGCCGGAGATACCATCCCGGGCAATGCCCATTTGCGCCGGATCCCCGGACATCCATTTGCGGAACGTGGCCTGTATGGACTGTTTCTGCTTCGTCAAGCAGGGTAGTAGCCTACACCTACACCGGACGCATCTCGACTGCGAACTTCGAGGCAACCTCGCCAATCAGGTAGATCAGCGATTGCGAGTTCGGAACAGAGAAACGCGGAGAGAAT
>CAZXRO010000030.1:0-17125 GCA_964642435.1 uncultured Ignavibacteriales bacterium | reverse complement strand
CAGCGAGGCATACAGAATCAGCCGCACATAGGTTCCGGCCGTCTGGACGGAATCAGTGGGATGCAGGGAGGGCATCACGCGCGGCATGACAAACACCAGAAACGGTACCGTGAAAAAGGCGAATATGGCATATACCGCCGACAATGTCGCCCGCTTGCTTTCACCCTGCACTGCGCCCCGCAGCGCAAAGTAGGCACCATAGATCAATAACAACAGAAAGATCGAAGTTTCACGAGGATCCCAGTTCCAGAATGATCCCCAGGTCACCTTGGCGAAAATTGATCCGGTGATCGTTGCCAGGATGCAGAACACAAGCCCGAGCCGTGCCGCCTCGGCCGCCTTGTCATCGTACTCGATACTCTTTCGGCGAAGATACAGGATGGAGTAAATCATCGCGGCCGCAAAGGCCATGACCGAGACCCACGCCTGCGGGATGTGATAATAGAATATGCGGCTGGCCTGCCCGATCTGCGCCTGCGGCGCCGGCAATGCAAAACTGGCAACAATCATAGCCGCCATCAGCACGAATATCCCGATTTTCCACCACATTCCTCAGACACACTCCATCTCAGTGCCAACCAGATGTATCATTGCCTCGCACTCGGTCCGATATGGTCATCATGTTCGGTCCGTAGTATACAGATATCTCGCCGAAAGGCAACAATATAAACCCACTTTCACCAGCTTGCGGCCATAGTGAATACTCCACCCGCTAACTGCGCCAGATGAATTTGAACAGCATCAGCGACAGTGTTGTCATTGCCACTATGTACGCGATCAGAAACTGCAGTTCCTCCGAAGGGCTTCCTCCCCCGCCAAAGAGCTTAGCCGTCGCCAATACCAGCACAATCAACAGCGGCATGACCACCGGCAGTGCCAGTACCGCGAAGAGTGCACCCTTGATCGAGGCCCGCGCGATGATCGCGGCGACCAGTGTCGTTCCTGAACACAATCCCAACACCCCCAGCAGTATCACGAACGACAGCATGAGCACGTGCTCGGTTACCGCATCCGTGAACACCATGAACAGGGGCGTGACTACCAGCGCAATCACGGCCAGGAGCATGAAATTGAATACCGTCTTGCCCAGCAGCACCGGCGTCGGCTCGGCGACCAGTTTCAAGGTCAGCGCTGTCCGGGCATCCTCCTCCCGCACGAACGTCTGCGATAACCCGCTGATAGCCGCAAAGAACATCACGATCCAGTACAGCGCCGCCAGCACTCTGGGTGGTAATCCGATCTGCCCCAATGTATACGAAACCACCGTCAAAGCAGTGATCCCGAATAGCAGGATGGTGTTGATCATGTAGCGAGAGCGAAGCTCCACCCGCACATCCTTAAACAGCACCGCCAGCATCTTAGCCACCAAGCGGCACCTCCCGTGTGGCAAGGCTGACCTCATCGGTCTCATTGGTGGCGATCACCAGCACTGATTCTCCCCGCAGATCGTCGATTATCTGGCGCATCACCTGCTTACCGGCCTGGTCGAGATTTACCGACGGCTCATCAAGAAACAGAAAGGACGGCCTTAGCACCAGCGCCAGAGCCAGCTTCAACCGCTGCTTCATGCCGGAGGAGTACTCCTCCAGGCGGTCATCGCCGCGTCCTTCGAGCCCCACTTTTGTCAGGAAGTGTGATAGTTCCTTCCCTGTGGGCGACAAGTCCCGCAGCGATGCGAAGAACTTGAGATTCTCCTCAGCCGTCAATTGATCATAGAGGTTCTGGTATGGCGCCACCAGCAGGCACCGACGTTGGAATTGCTCGGTGGACATCTTCGCCGCCCCGCCTGCACAATAGCACACCTGCCCCTGACTCGGCTCCAAAAGGCCCAGCAGGATCGTCACCAGGGTTGACTTCCCCGACCCGTTCGGTCCCGTCACCGCGATCGACTCCCCCGTCGACAACTCGAAGCCAACATCGCGAAACACTCGCCGGGATCCGAATCGATGAGTAAGCCCTTTTGCCTGAAGGTGGTACATGGCCCTAATATTTGGCCCCGGGCAGCTGACTGCAAGAGAAAAGGCCCCCGGCCGGCATCTGCTTGATACCGCTCGAGAGCCCGCTTCCGAATGAGAGCACGAAAGCACCGCCGCCTCAGTGGCAATCCCGGGCGGCAGGCATATTGTTTTGTCGATTCCTATTTCTTGGCGCGGTACATCCGCTTGACCGGCAGCGTGTACCGTGTCTTCATCTCATCATCGATCTCAAACGTGACTGAATGCACAAACTCAGACTCCACTAACTCTTCATGTACCGTGATGGTACCGGTTGCGGTCTGGCCTGCTTTCACCACTTTCGGCAACTCCAGATTGAAATACTCATCTCCATAGTCAACCACGGTCAGTTGGTAGTCTCGGTCGCCTTTGTTGACGATATTGAACTTGGCCATACGCCGGGGTGTGGGCGTGAACTGCGACACATCCAGTCGATACGGATCCAGACTGATCGGCATCGCCTCTTCCGGTTTGGGCATCAGGTCGGTATAAATCTTCACGTACTTGCGGTCGCCGTCGGCCAGTTCCAGATACGGCCTCTTGGTAACCTGTCCACGGTACGACCGGGTGTCGAAGATAATCGTCAGTTCCGTCGAATCCCCCGGCGCGAGGAGCGAATCCTTCAAGGGTGCTTTCGCGCAGCCGCAACCCGGCACCACCTTGACTACTTCCACCGGCTCATCACCCGTTGATTTCAGCCAGAAGGTGTGAGCCACAGTGGCGTGCTGCGCCGTGCGTCCGAAATTGAACTCGGATTCCGGAATCTCCAACACCGGCGCCGCCCATGCCGCCCCGATCATCAGCCCCAGCGTTATTACGGTCAATACGGCAATTCGCATCTTCATCGGTCCCATACTCCTTGATCGCAACTTTCGTTACTCTGTCTCTCTCATTGTGACTAACGGACTACGATATTCCGCGAGATAGCACTCTCAACACAGTGTTATACCCATTTCGACTCGCGTGGTGCCGCGCAAAAGGCGGTAGCTCACCGCAGCCACCCTTGTTCACCCTATCGTACTGAACAGCCGATCCCAGCGCACTTTGTCGAAGAAATGGGCAGCGTTGTAAATAAACATCTTGGGCACCGACAAGGGATCGCTCAACGTTACCTCCGGACTGGGATGAGCCTCGTCGTCCCACGACCAGTGGATAACCAACGCTTCGCCCAGAATGAGGCTCTCGTGTACCGGGCCCCAGTATCGGGAATCGTAGGACTTGTCCCGGTTGTCGCCCATCATGAAATAAGACTGCTCAGGGACAACATACGGGCCGAAATTGTCACGGCTGTCTCGCCCACCGGCACCCCTCGGCTCAATGACCGACGAACCGGAGAAGGAGGTATCCGCATACTTGACGAATGAACTGTCTTCAAACTTCTCGCCGTTGACATAGAGCTGTTTGTCCCGCAGCTCTATCGTATCCCCCGGCACCCCGACACAGCGCTTGATGTACTTGGTGACCCCGTCGCGCGGGTAAATGAAAATGATTACATCACCTCGCTCCGGCTCAGAAATGGCCGGCAGTCGCCAATCGACAATCGGCATCCGTGCTCCGTAGACAAACTTGTTGGCCAGAAGGAAATCCCCGACCAGAAGAGTATCTTCCATCGACTGCGAGGGGATCTTGTATGCCTCGACGATCGAGGTCTTGATTATGATGGCCAGAATAACGGCGAAGACAACCTGCTTGACATTGTCCCATACACTGTCGGCGACACTTGGCTTGTTCTTACTCATGGGTAACCTTCAAAGCGCTCTTTCCAATAATGACCGTTTACAGTCTTCCTATGAATGTCTGCTATCATTGTACGGGCACCGGCCGCCGTCCGATTCAGCAGACGTGTCGTGCGCGCAACCTATCCGAATACGCGCAGGACATCATTATATGTCACGAACACAATCAATGAAAGCAGAAGTACCACCCCGACCTGCTGGGCAATCATGCGTGCTCGCACCGACACCGGCGAGCCCTTAATCTTCTCAATCGCCAGAAACACCAGGTGCCCGCCATCGAGTACGGGAATCGGCAGTATATTGAGCACCGCCAGGTTCACCGACAGCAAGGCCATGAAGAAGAACAGACTGGCCGCGCCCTTTTCGGCTTCGCGCCCCGACTGCTGCGCGATAAACAAGGGACCGCCAACCATCTTCACCGACACCTGGGCCGTCACCAACTGTTTGACAAATCGCACCGTCAGATACACCAACTCATGCGTTGTCGTAAACCCCCGTGTTATGGACTCGCCCAGTCCATAACGCTCATAGCCGATAATCTTCTGCTGAAACCCGATTATCCCTACCGTATCGACCCCGCCATCCATGTTCGGCAGCGGACTGGCCATGGTCGTTATCTCCCTGGTGATCGTATCGCCACCGCTGATCCAGGTCAATGTCAACGGCTCCTCAACAAAGGCATTGATCCGAATCCGAAGCGAGTCGAAGTTCGCAATCGGCTCGCCATTGATGGCAACAATCTCATCACCACTCGCCAGCCCGGCCTCGGCAGCCGGTCCCGCTTCGGTCAATTCTCCCACCAGGACCCGGTTCTCATCCACGAGAGCCCGTCCACCGAAAAAGAAAATCCCTGCCAGCAAGGCAATCGCCAGCACATAGTTCATGAACGGCCCGGCAAAAATCACCGCCGCCCGCTGCGCGACGCTCTTGGACATGAACTCATCAGGCGAGCCGGTCGCCTCTTCATTCGGCTGCTCTCCGGCCATCTTGACATAGCCTCCCAACGGGATCACGCCGATACAGTACTCTGTCTCCCCCTTCTTGCGGCTGAATATGTTTGGCGGAAACCCCAGCGAAAAACGCTCAACGCGAATCCCAACCCATTTGGCCACTGCGAAATGGCCCAATTCGTGGATAAATATGAGAATGCCCAGCACAAATATCGTGGCGGCAATCGTCAGCAGCATGTTAGCTCTCCAACTTTCTGTGTAGCCAGCTTACGGGCCTTGCGGTCAGCTTCAAGAATATCTTCAAGGCCCACCTCTGATACAACTGAGATTTCATCCAGACTGTTCTTCTGAATATCGGCAATTGAGGTGAATTTAATGGCCCCATCCAGAAACGCCTGCACCGCCACCTCATTGGCAGCATTGAAAACGGCCGGCGCCGTCCCTCCCGCCCGAGCCGCATCGAACGCCAGCTTCAGCGAGGGAAACCGTTGATAGTCAGGTGCTTCAAACGTCAATTCAGCAACCTTCTCGAAATCCAACTGTCCGAATCCTGATTCAACCCGGTCCGGCCAAAATAGCGCGTAGCTGATCGGCAATCGCATGTCCGGCTTTGAAAGTTGAGCAATTATCGAACTGTCGACATACTCAACCATTGAGTGGATGATCGATTGTGGATGCACCACCACCGATACCTGTTCAGCTGGTACCCCAAACAGCGCCACCGCCTCGATCACCTCAAGACCCTTGTTGGTCAATGTTGCCGAATCAATCGTGATCTTCGCTCCCATCTTCCAGGTCGGATGATCCAACGCCTGCTCGGCCGTGATCGTCTGGAATTGCTCGATTGGCATGGTCCTGAATGGTCCCCCGGAAGCGGTAATTATCAACCGGCGGATCTCCTCTTTCTTGCCGGCCCGAAGCACCTGCCACAAAGCGGAATGCTCTGAATCTATCGGCAGAATCGTCCCGCCATGCTTTTTCATCAACGGTTCAAACAGCGGCCCCCCGGCCACCAGCGACTCCTTGTTCGCCAGAGCCAGCGGCAACCCGCTCCGGATCGCCTCCAGCGAGGCCCTCAGCCCCGCCGCCCCGACTACCGCGTTAACCACCATATCAAGCTTCGGCAGGGCAGCCAGGCGCACCAGCTCGTCTTCGCCCACAACAACCGTGACCGACTCGCCACTAAGTCTGGTGGTTAACTCCCGTCCACGATCCGGGTCGATGACCCCCAGGTATTCGGGGTGAAACCGATGATACTGCTGCTCGAGCACATCAATATTCGAATGCGCCGCCAGGGCACCTATCTCAAATGCGCCCGGGTGCTCGACCACGACATCCAGTGTCGATTGCCCGATCGACCCGGTTGACCCCAGAATGGCTAAGCGACGGGTATTCATACTGGTTATAACGTACACCTGCGCACTCAGTTTCACGCGCCCGTCAAAGACACGAACAGGGCGGGAGGTTGTCTCTCCCGCCCTGCCATGTGAAACCTCATTGCTTCATACGCAGCTGCAATCAGCCCTTCTTGACCGGGTTGCCCTCAACATCCGATACATAAGCATCAACCAGCCACACCGTCTCCACCGGCACCGAGTTTTCCCCGGTCTGCGGATGCGGTTGTACCGGCGTCTGGCCAATCTTGTGCAGCACATCATACCCCTTGATCAACTGGCCGAAGACTGTGTACTGGTTGTCCAGCGACTGAGTGGAGCGGTTCCGGGCCAGACAAATGAAGAACTGGCACGAGGCCGAATTCGGGTCCCGGGCACGAGCCATTGACAGCGTCCCTTCCATGTGAGGCAAATCGCTGAACTCCTGCTTGAGGAAATAGCCCGCGTTGCCGGTGCCGTCACCCTTGGGATCGCCACCCTGGATCATGAAGTTGTCAATAATACGATGAAACTTAGTGCTGTCGTAAAACCCTTCCTGAGTCCGGGCGAGGAACGAGTCCACGTGAGTCGGGGCGACATCGTGGAACAGCTCCAGCGTCAACTTACCCATACTCGTTTCCAGTGTCACAAACGGATTGGCCGAATCGCGAATCTCACCTATTTTCTTGGCCAGGGCATCAAAGTCCGGGGCCGGTACTTCCGGCGGTGTTTGCTTGCGGACCGACTCCGTGTCGGCTTCCGTGTTTCCCTCATCATTGCCGGAACAGGCTACCACAGCAGCCAGCAAGAGCACCGACAACAGGCTGATCAAAATAGTCTTCATGCGCTTCCATCCCTTTCTCTCACTTGCAGTTTCCTCAATTCAATGTGCGCGAATATATCCCGACCGTCCCCCCCTGTCAAGCTTGAACCGATTATCTCAACTGCCTGAGAAATCGTCCCAAACCACCGGCCGTTCAAAAGCAAGGCCGCCCAATCGGGCGGCCTGTGCAGAACCTTATACTCAGCTCAAGGGCTAACGTGCCGTCGCTTGTCTCCATTGATAGTGCAACTCCCGCAGCGAGCTCTCCGGCCGCTCGACTTTGGCAGCCGCCTGCGGTGAGACCTTGCTGTTGCCCTCAGGAGAACCGAGCACGATCGGCATCGGCTTCCAGTAGAAGTGTATCTCGAATACATTGGTATCGGGCAAGGTATCGCACCAGAAGATCATTTCCGGCTCAATGTACTTACAGCGAATAGCATGGGTGGGATCAAAGAGTGTGTCGACATCCAGATCAATCGAATCCGGCTGACCGTACTCGGCCCGAAAATCGGCGATACCCGACCCGATCCCTACGCCGCCGGCCGTGGTGCCCTCATATACGCTATTGACGATCACGCCCAGGACCGGTTCGAAGTCCTGTGCGACCTCATCCTGGACCACATCTTCCATTGGCACCACCACCCCGCGCGAGGCCTCGTAGTTGGCGTAGGTCACCCAAAGAGCCGGGTGCACATCGACTGAGGCGGGGTTGCCGTTGACGGCCTTCACCGATCCATACGTATCATCAAAGATGATATACTCCCCCTGGCCGGCAATCGTCATCGTATCCAGCAGAATCAATGTCTCCGGAGGCGTCACCGTATTATCGATCAATGTATCATATACCGACTGCTCATCGCCCGGCCGCATCAGGTTGGCGCGCAGCCTGACCAGCACGGTGTCGTAGTCTCGTGACATCAGCTGTACATCGGCGTACCCCAGCGTATCGCTGAAGGTATAGCTCAGGGTGGCGTATCCGTCGCTCCCGGTCTGCACCGAGTCCGGCAGGGTCCCGTCGCCGCGAATCAGATCGACAATCAACCAGCTCTGTGTAAGTAAGTCGCCGTCGGCATCTGCGACACCCACCTTGAATTGCGGCGTCAGACCGGACGTGCCAGCCTCACCTTTGTACACTGGACCATTGGCCAGATAAATGCCGGGATCCAGTGGCACCGGGCCGTTCGGGTTATCGTCATCATCGCCACCGCACGCCGCCAGCATCAGGGTCAGCAGCGGCAGAAGTATCCACGGGAGAGTTTTCATAATGTCTTTCATACTATTCCTTCAACTACGTCGGCCGCGCTCGGTTCCGAGACCGGCTACAAGCTCAAACTCCTCACCTACGCTACATACTGAAGTAATACTTCAGCCCCCCGCCTATATTGATGTACTTCGGTCGGTTCTGACTATTCCAGAAGGTGTAGCTGTTGATGGAGGCCAGTGTCAGGAACCCATTCGGGAAACGGCCCACCACGAACTCCATGCCGGCATTCACGCTTGCGGCGATATCGGTGTGATTTTCGTTCTCATATCCGTCAGCGCCTATCGATGTCAGCCCGGCGTTTATCCCGGCCCCCACGTACGGACTGAAGATCTCCTTGGTCAGATTCAGCGGCAGGTAGTTCAATTCGAGGTCGATATCATATTGATTGATATTCACATCCGCTACATTGAAGTCGAGCTGGTGTTTCACCTTCGTGTAACGAAAACCGACATTGAACGCGATATGGTTATTCC
The DNA here is from genome assembly GCA_964642435.1 of uncultured Ignavibacteriales bacterium. Lineage (GTDB taxonomy): Bacteria > Zixibacteria > MSB-5A5 > GN15 > FEB-12 > WJKG01. Next base: position 8,512 of record CAZXRO010000030.1, on the reverse strand, counting down.
GCAACTGGCCGTAGTTCACGCCCACATGGAATGTCGGATCATACAAATCATCAGCATCGATACTGACATCCCGGCCTAAGGGATCCTCAAAATCGGTATCACCGACCCCGTCGTATTCACCGATCGGGCTTGAATACCCCCCGAAAAAGGTCAGGTAATTGTATCGCTTGGCCACGCGCACCAAAGCGGCATCGGCAATACTGGAGAAACCAAACAGCAAGATCATCGCAGTAACAACAGAACGCACAGATAGTCTCATATCTCCCTCGAGTTCGACGTGAGTCACCAGGTGGTAAAGCGGCATGCAATTGTCATCCCGCGTTGATCGGATATCTTGTCCTTTGTACATAAAAGTACATTGAAGGCCCCAATGTTCCGACACAAAAGGTAACGCAATAATGACTTGCGAATGACGAATTCGGTGTATATTATAGGCCCCGCCCACGGCGGGCAAGCAAAGAGTGTTGACCTGAAAACGAGGTTAAGGCAGTTATGCCAGGTACGAAGTTGATCATTATCGGAGCCGGAATCATGGGTCAGGGTCTTGCCGAGGCTATCGCGACATCCGGCAACGAGGTAACCCTGGTCGATAAGACCACCAAGCTGGCCGAACGCGGCATCAAGGGGATCTCGGAATCCATGAACCGCGAGATCGAGAAGTGGGGTCTGACCGAGTCGGACAAGAGAGCCATCATGGCCCGCATCTATCCCACCTCCGACCTCAACCTTGCCGAGGATGCCGAGGTAGTCATTGAGGCTATCCCGGACCGCATGGACCAGAAGAAGGATCTGTTCGGCAAGATAGACAGCATTTGTCGCAAAGATTCGGTCTTTGTCACCACGACGGCTACCCTGTCAATCTCCGAGATTGCCTCGGCGACCGAACGGCCGCGCCAGGTGATTGGCATGCACTTCCTCAACCCGGTCACGAAGATTCCCGTGGTCGAGATCGTCAAGGGCCTCAAGACCAACGATGCTACCTTCGCCAAGGGCATCGAGTTCGCCGAGATGCTCAACAAGAAATGGATCACGGTCAACGAGTACCCCGGTTTCGTCACCACCCGCGTCATCTGCCCGATGCTCAACGAGGCCATGCACGTACTGATGGAAGGTGTCGCCTCCGCCGAGGATATCGATGAAGCGATGAAGCTCGGTTTCGGGTTTAATGTCGGTCCCCTTACGCTGGCCGACATGATGGGTCTCGATGTTGTCATGTCATGGATGGAAAACCTGCTGCACGAGTTGGCCGAGCACAAGTACAACGCTTGCCCGTTGCTGCGCAAAATGGTCCGTGCCGGACGCCTCGGCGTCAAGACCGGCAGCGGATTCTTCCGCTATGACGAGGAGGGCCGACAGCTCGGCCCGGCCACGCACCCGGCCGAGAAGGAGAAGGTACTGTGAATATCCTCGTTATCAACTGCGGCTCATCCTCGGTCAAGTACCAGCTCATCGACATGGACGGTGAGCGCCAGCTCGCTAAGGGAATGGTCGCCCGTATCGGCATGTCCGCCTCGGTCCTGACCCACAAGTCCGAGGGCAAGGAAGAGATCAAGATCACGCGTGAGATCCTCGACCACATTCAGGCTATTGAACAGGTCGTCGCCATCCTCCTCTCCCCTAATCATGGCGTCATTCACGATATCAGCGAGATCGACGCTGTCGGACACAGGGTTGTTCACGGCGGCGAGCAGTTTACTGATTCAGCCCTGATTAACGATGAAGTGATGCGGGAGTTGCGCAACCTGATCGAACTGGCCCCGTTGCACAACCCACACAATATTCGGGGTATCAACGCCTGTCAGAAGACGCTGCCCGAGGCAAGGCAGGTGGCGGTTTTCGATACGGCCATGCATGCCAAGATGCCCCCGCACGCCTACATTTATGGCATCCCTTACATCCTGTACAAGCGGTACCAGATCAGGCGCTACGGTTTCCACGGTATGTCCCATTACTACGTCAGCCAGCGCGCCGCCGCCATGATGGGCAAGGACCGCAGCGAACTGAAGATGATCACCTGCCATCTGGGCAATGGCGCCTCGGTTGCCGCCATTGACCGCGGCACCTCCATCGACACCTCGATGGGCTTCACGCCGCTCGAGGGTCTGCTCATGGGTACCCGCTGCGGCGACATGGATCCTGCTATCATCCTGCATATTATGTCACGCGAGGAACTCACTCTCCATGAGGCCAATACCCTCATGAACAAACACTCCGGTGTCGCCGGCATTTCCGGTGTATCCTCAGACATGCGCGAGGTTATCCAGGCCTCGAACGACGGTAACCCGACCGCGAAGCTGGCGCTGGAGGCTTACTGCTACCGGATTAAGAAGTACATCGGAGCCTATGCCGCCGCCATGAACGGTCTTGACTGTGTCGTTTTCACCGGCGGTGTCGGGGAAAACTCGGTTAACGTGCGGCGAATCACGTGCGACAATATGGATTTCCTCGGGATCAAGCTCGATTTGGCCCTCAACGAGAAGACCCGCGCAACCGAAACCGACATCTCCGCCGCCGATGCCGGCTCCAGGGCGCTCGTCATTCCGACGAACGAAGAACTGGTTATCGCGCGCGATACCAAGCGCCTTATCGAGGGCAACTGACCCGACCCCACAGTATTGATATATGTGCAAGAAAAAGGGTGACCGACCGGTCACCCTTTTTCCGTATACAATTGTCTGACAGCCACTATGCCGCCGGCTCCTTCCGGCGCGCAATCACGAACGCAATCAGCGCCACCACGAAGAACACGAGCAGCGCCCACGCCAGGCCCCCAAGCGTCTCGATGATCGTCCGGTAGATTTCCAGACCCCAGTACTCCGGAGTCAATGCGGGCGGTTCCATCGGTGGCTTACCATCGACAAACGGCTGCGGGCTGCGCACAAATTGCTCCAGCTTCCAGATATTCACACCGCTGGAAACACCGACCACAAACAACGCGAACATAAGGAATTTGCGCCACGCGGAGGCTATTTCATCGCCGATCACCCGCGACAGTATCTTGTCCACCGGTTTCGTGAACGCCCGTATCACCAGTGCCGATACGGTTACCGCCACAACCAGTGTCACTATCAGAAGAAGTAAGAACTCCATATCTATTCCTTCACTTGCAGGTCATCATGCAAACTACTCGCGCCTCAGCCTGGTACGCAAATCAAAAAACCCCGGTCCGCTAAGGACCGGGGTCACTCAATCAACAGGAGATATCAAGTGTCTGCTCTTGCGAGCAACTACATATTGTTGATAATGTTCGTCGCGTACTGGCTGGTGCCAACCTTCTTGGCGCCCTTCATCTGCCGATGCAGATCGTAGGTGACCGTCTTCTTCGAGATGGTCTTCTGCACGCTGTCCTCGATCAGCTTGGCCGCCTTGTCCCAACCCAGGTATTCGAGCATCATCACGGCTGAGAGAATCAGCGAGCCGGGGTTGATAACGTCTTTGTCAGCATACTTCGGGGCAGTACCGTGGGTAGCCTCGAACAAACCGATATAGTCACCAATGTTGGCGCCCGGAGCCATCCCCAGCCCACCGACCTGCGCCGCACAGGCATCGGAGAGGTAATCGCCGTTCAGGTTCGGCGTCGCCAGGACTTCGTATTCGTCCGGACGGGTCAGTACCTGCTGGAACATGCTGTCGGCAATACGGTCCTTGATGACAATCTTGTTCTTCGGCTGTTTGCCTTTGTACTTATCCCACAGTTCATCCTCGGTGATCACTTTGGAGCGGAACTCCTTGAGGGCCAGCTTGTAGCCCCAGTCACGGAAGGCACCCTCGGTGAACTTCATGATGTTCCCCTTGTGCACCAGTGTGACGCTCGAGAGCTTGCGATCGATCGCGTACTGGATCGCCTTGCGAACCAGTTGCTGCGTGCCCTTGACAGAGATCGGCTTGACACCAATACCGGAGTCTTGGCGAATATTGGTCTTCATCTGCTTGTTGAGCCAGTTGATGACCTTCTGCGCATCCTTTGTCCCCTTCTTCCACTCGATACCGGCATAGACGTCCTCGGTATTCTCACGGAAGATGACAACATTGAGCTTCTCCGGATGCACGACCGGAGAGCCCACTCCCTTGAACCAACGCACGGGACGCACGCAGGCATAGAGGTTCAGGACCTGGCGCAGCGTCACGTTCAGAGAACGGAACCCGCCGCCTACCGGCGTGGTCAACGGACCCTTGAGCGCGACAATGTACTGCCTGATCGCGTCGAACGTCTCCTGCGGGATCCACTCTTTGTACAATTCAAACGCCCGCTCACCAGCGTAAACATCCATCCAGGCGATACGCTTCTTGCCCCGATACGCTTTCTCGACCGCCGCATCGACTACCCGACGCGTCGCCTTCATGATATCTCGACCGATCCCGTCACCCTCGATCACAGGAATGATCGGATTGTTCGGGATAACCAGTTTGCCCTTCTTGACCTGGATGGCCTGGCCATCCTCCGGCACGACGATGTGTTTGTATTTTGCCTTTGCCATTGACTCTTCCTTTTAGTAGCCGAGAATCTTCAAATGCGACTTGTAGGTCTTGGCCGATTTCTGGAGCGCGGCCTTCTCACTCTTGTTGAGCTGCAGCTCGACAATACGCTCGACACCATTGGCGCCCAAAACAACCGGCACACCAATATAGATGTCCTTGATGCCATACTGGCCGGTCAGGTAGGCCGAACACGGCATGATCTTCTTCTCATCAGAGAAGACCGAGCGACACATGTCAACGGTCGCCGCCGCCGGCGCGTAGTATGCGGACCCGGACTTGAGCAGCTTGACGATCTCGCCACCACCACCGGCGGTACGCTCGGAGATGGCCTTGATGCGGTCATTCGGGATCAGCTCCTTGATCGGGATACCATTGACCGTCGTGTAGCGCGGCAACGGGACCATGGTGTCACCATGACCACCGAGCACCATCGCCTGCACATCGGTCGGTGCGACGCCGATCTCCATCGCCACAAACGTGCGGAAGCGCGTGGAGTCCAGCACACCGGCCTGGCCAAACACCCGGTTCTTCGGGAACTTGGTTACGCTTTGCATGTGATACGTCATCAAATCCAGCGGATTGGACACCACGATCACGAAGCTTTTCGGCGCGTACTTCTTGATGTCACGCCCGACCTGTCCGACGATGTCGGCGTTCATGTTCAACAGATCCTCACGTGACATTCCCGGCTTGCGCGGCAAACCGGCGGTCATGATCACGATATCGGCGCCCTTGATGTCCGACATCTTGTTGCTGCCCTTGACGGTGCAGTTGTAGCCGCGAACCGGTCCGGCCTGGGTCAAATCCAGCGCCTTGCCCTGCGGGATACCTTCGACGATGTCAACCATGACGACATCGGCCAGGTTGGCTTCAGCAAGATACATTGCGCAACTGGCGCCGACATTTCCGGCCCCGATAACTGCGATCTTCTTGTTCATAGATCCTCCACGTGTATACTTGTTCCTGCCTTGGAATCGTTATGTCCGTAGAACCGTATTCCCTGCATCATGAACCACCGCGACAGAGAGGGTTGCATCATTATTCCACTTTTGAAACAAAAATTCTTGCAGATTGTCAAGTGGTTCGTAAAACACCTTCCGTGCATCATCCGGGTCCATGTTCGAAAACAGGCGGACACGAATGCGACGATTCATCGCATTCACCCGCGATAACTTGTGTGACCCGAAATGCTGCTGACCGTCCAGCGCACACATATTCTCCGCATCCCACAAACTGGCCAGCTCGAAAAAGTGCGGCGATCCTATACCTTCATCGCATGCCGATATCACGACCACACTGCCCCGGTCATGCACGGCCGCCTGCACATTCTCAAGAGCTTTCTGCGCCTGGTACAAGTTCGTATCCAGCGGCGGCAGCAACTCACAAAGGATGACATCGTAGCGCTCCGGTACCGTGTGCAGGGACATGCGATCGGCAATCCTCGTTGCCACCAAGAACGACTCCTCCAAATCCCCTGCCGTTATGCCCGCCATCTGGCCATCGGCATCCACCACCACTTGGACACTGAAGGTCCTGTCTGTGGGCGCCAATGTGAGGAGATTCTCCATGTGTTCGGCCACCGGGTTTCCGGCCAGGCGCATCGGCTGTGCATCCATCGAGTTGGCCAGATTGTGATTGCGCTCGATCGTCGCCAGGTCGGCCAGCCCGGGAAAAAAGACCTTACGCCCGCCCGTGTAACCGGCGAAATAGTGTGGCTCCGAGGAACCCAGAACGATCAACGGCCGGCCATCGAGCACCAGACGATTCAAATAGACTGTCGCCCCGAACATGTCCCGCCCGACTGTCGCCAGTGCATCGCGATCGCGACAGTCATGTATCGCCAGCTTCGGCTCAATACGAGAGCGAAACGGCCCCAGGATGGTATCCAGATGCCGCTCTGTGGGAGGCTTGTGCGTACCCGTCGCCATCAGGAAGTCCACCCGGTCGACAAACCCCGGCAACATCTGTTCCAGCCAGGAGAGCATCAGGGCCGTCGGCGTGTTGCGGTACCCGTCGTTGATCAGGCACAGCAGTCCATCCGAGGCCAAAAAGGAATCGCCGCCCGCCTTGGTCAGCGTAGCGGCGAACTGCTCAAAATCAATTGGGCGTTCCGCTTTTCGGGGTGCATAGGTGTCCACCCGGAGGCTATTGGGAACCTCCACACTGAGCGAACCTCCACCGTATGCCAGTCGCAGGTCCACAGACCCTCCCATTTCCCGGGCGACACCGGGCAAAGCCCGATGTCTCTGGCCATATCCGGTTGGCTACGGATATGACATCAAATGTTCTCTACCAGTCGCTGCGGCTCGGCGCCTATTCGAAAAAGAACGCTATCTCTTTCGTCGCATTCTCCGGCGAGTCCGAAGCGTGCACCGAGTTCTTCTCGATATCCCGGGCAATCTCCTGACGAATCGTCCCGCAGGCCGCATCCTTCGGGTTCGTGGCACCAATCAACTCGCGCAGACTGCTTATCGCATTCTCGCGCCTTAGCTCCATCGGTACCACCGGTCCCGAGGACATGAAAGCCACCAGTGAATCCAGAAACGGTTTTCCCTCGTGCACTGCGTAAAACTTCCGCGCGCGCGCCTCGGTGAGCTGCTCCATGCGCATATTCACAATCTTGAATCCGGCTCGCTCCAGACGATTGATAATATGACCTATCAGGTTGCGCTCGGTTGCATCCGGTTTCACTATCAGCAGGGTCCGCTCCACACCGGTGTCCTTTCTGTTTTCCAGGCCGATCCGCCTATTTCTTCAGTTTCTCTGCCTCGGCAAAGCCGATATCCACAGCTTTGCGGTTTTTGTCCTCCGTACCCCTTGGTGCACGAGCCAGAACAGCCTCGATCAACCGTTCTTTGCTCACCACACCTGTCAGACAGGCAATCGCACCCAACGCGATCACGTTGGCTACCATCACATGGCCAACCTCTTCCTTCGCCAGCCGTGTGAACGGCAGACCATAGTACTTGTCGGTCGGCACCTCGGTCACGAGTGAATCGTCAATGACCAGAGTCCCGCCGTCCTTCAAGAACGGGTAGTAACTATCCAGCGATTCCTGAGTCATGGCCAGAAGCAAGTCAAGTTGCATTGCCTTCGGGTAGGAAATCTCGTTCTCGCTGACCACCACATCCGCCTTGGAGGCGCCCCCACGGGCTTCCGGACCGTATGACTGTGTCTGTACGACGTTCTTCTCGATGTCCTTCCCGATCGCCTCGGACATGATCACTGAGGCCAGGATCATCCCCTGGCCACCAGAACCGGACAGGCGAATCTCAAAACGGTCCCGGGGGAACTCAATTTTCTTAATCAGTTCTGTCGCCATGACTACTTCTCCCCCAGATGTGCATCGACTACCTTCTGGTACTCGTCGCAGAACTCGGTCTTCTCGCTGTCTTCATGCAGTTTGCCGATAATCCACTTGCCCTTTAGCTCCTCGGGCTCCATACCCTTGGCCTTGGCTACCGACACCGAATTATCCTTGAACCACTTGATCATCCGCACGGCGTCACCCTGACGGTTCAGCCGTCCGAAATAGGTGTGGCAATTCGACATCGCCTCAATCAATGACATACCATTGTGCTCCAAGCCGTCCATAATCAGCTTCTCGAGCTGCGGGACGTGGTGCACCGTCGCCCGGCCGACAAACGTCGCCCCGGCGGCCCTGGCCAACTCGCACGGCTCGAAGTGCTTCTCGGCGTTGCCATACGGTGTCGTGGTCGAAAACGCCTGCGAGGGAGTCGTCGGCGAACCCTGTCCGCCGGTCATACCGTAGATATAGTTGTTGAGCAGGATCACCGTCAGGTCGATATTTCGACGGCAGGCATGAATGAAATGATTCCCGCCGATCGCCAGCGCGTCGCCGTCACCCGTGACGACAATCACCTTAAGCTTCGGCTTGGCGAACTTCACGCCCGTGGCATACGCCAGCGCTCGCCCGTGTGTCGTATGCAGCGCCGCGAAGTCCAGATACACCGGCATACGGCTGGAACAGCCAATACCGGACACCATCACAATATCATTGCGGTCGTACCCC
>CAZXRO010000029.1:15412-17584 GCA_964642435.1 uncultured Ignavibacteriales bacterium | reverse complement strand
GGCGTGATGATGAACTCGGGTGTCCAGCCGTGTACACGGCAAAGCTCGGTGATCATGTCAATATCGAACCCCTCAGGTTTTCCGGTGGCTGGATTGACCATCTCAAACGGCGGGTAGGTAGCATCGGTGCCAATCTCGAGGACACCATCGGCGACTGGATCGACAGGTTCGCCGGAGGTACAGGCGAGGGCAAGCATGAACGCGGCGGCGATGCTGATCAGGACATATCTGTGCAAGTGGGAGCTCCTGTTTCGGGGTAACATGAGGAAATCGGGCGCTGAAGGCAACCGATATTGTGGGCCTTGAGGTAGTGTTGGGTGGTTTGTCAGAAGACGTCGATGGAAACGGAGCCGAGGTCGGGATCGAGCTCGAGTTCAACTTTGCTGGACAGGGTGTCATAGCCGGGGGTGCTGTAGCCGAAGCTGGTCCTGGTCATTCCCAGGTGCTCAAGCAGATCGCGATAGGTATCACCCTGGACGTGGATGCCCACGGTTTCGGGGATGCGAAGCTGCAGGGTACCATCGAAGCCCCGGACTTGCACTTTCGATTCGGGCTGGTTGTCGCCGAGTTTGAGATAGACGCGGGTGTCCTGGATATCGAGTGACAGTTCGCGGAGCCGGGTGGTGGCGAAGTTGAGATGGAGGTCGGATTCCTCGGCGTTACACCGGAACGTCACGGGCAAGCGGTCAGAGAAGCGCAGTCGCCACTCCTGAGGCTCATCGGACTTGATCTTGACGGCTCCGCCTAAGTAGGAGTGTTCCTTGCTGGCCATAGTGATGTTGGCTTCATTGCGGATGATTTCGAAATCGATCTGGGGGGTGCGGGTGTAGCGCTCGAAATAGGCCCACACGAGATCATCGCCGGAGTCCCGGATAGTGAGGCTGGTGTGTTTCAAGTCGAAATCGGCCCTGACGCGTTCCACATCGGGGTCATCGCGCTGGAAATAGGTGGTGTCGCCGAACAGGGAGGTATTGCCGGAGCCGAGACTGGCGCCGAATGCAAGCAGCAAGCCGGTGAAGACAAGGGCGATGGTGCTCAGATAGGAGATGAATTGCAGTCGGCTCTTGGTGAAGATCTTCTCAATGCCGATGGCGATGAGGGCCAGGGGAATGAAGATGGTCAGGCTGTCCCACATGCTGTCGGTGAAGTAGCCGAGGTTGTATCCGAGCAACCAGAGGCCGAGCAGCACAAGCAGCATGCCCCATCGGAATCGTGAGGGGGTCATGAGCCAGCGCCTTTCGAGTCAGAGGGTGAGGTGGGGTTTGTGTAGTGCGATTCGTTGTTGCGTCGTCCCCAGGAGCGGAAGATGAGCACGAGGCCGACGGCGATCAGCAGCAATGGCCACAGTTGCCCAATATCGAACCAGTACCAGTGTTGTTGCATAATGATGATGACGCCGAGCAGGATCAACAGAAAGCCCGGCAGGTAGGTGGATTTCTTGATACCGCCATCGGTATGCGGGGCCTGGTAGCCCTCGGGTGCCATGGGCATGATAATCCAGGCTACGATGTACGCCAGCAGGCCCCATCCTGTGAACAGCAAGAGGACGGCGACGATGCGGACGATGACCGGATCGATTTCGAGATATTCGCCAAGGCCACCACAGACGCCACCGATGATTTTATCGGTGCGCGAGCGGTAGAGTCGGCGCGGGCCGGTGTCGGTTTGTTGATTAGTGTGTTGCATACACTCTGACTATACGTACTCCGGTGCGAATTGATTCAGGTTCCGTTGATCGAAAGGTCGCATTTAGTGTGCAATTATTCAACAAGTTAGTTCGGGTTCGGTTCATCGATCCGGTTCCTGGCCGAGGCTATCGAGTTCGCTGAGTTTTTGGCGTGCAACGGCTGAGTAATGGGCAGCCCGTCGCTCGCTGTAGCGCTCCAGCGAGGTTCGGGCGTCCCGTTGTTCGTGCGCGCTGGATGAGTAGCGGGCAATATGGTACCAGCAATCGACCAGTTCGCGCTCGATGTCGGGCAGGGAGAATTCGCCGATGTCAAGGCGGCCTTTGGTGACGGCCTCGGTAACGTGGCGTCCGGCGACCGTCGTATCGCCTGTCATGGCCAGGTAGAGCGGAAGCAGCGAGTCGCGTCTGGCACGCCAGACGTCCATGGACTGCTTGCTTTCTACCGTGTCGATATCGGCAGCCAGTTTGGAGCTTTCGGCCAGCGA